>DASPIL010000022.1 GCA_035629175.1 Verrucomicrobiia bacterium
GGCTGATCTCCCTGGCCACAGCCCGAGCCGAAGCGAGCCAACTCCGGACAGGAACCACTAAACGGAAAGCCGGATGCGGGAAATCCGCCCGTCCGGTTTGGAGGGAGGGGCGAGGTTAATCCCTCGCTCCTACCCCTATCATTTCGGCACAGCTAGGTAAATGAGACGGAACAGCTGATTAGCACATTTCCACGCGCCAGAATGGTTTGGACTATTGCTCCTCAATCCGTTTCGGCCCTGGACGGACTTTTATTTGGGCGTTTCCCCACAAACAATCATTGCGTGTCGGATTTGATATCCAGCGGCTTCTTACTAGTGAATGAGCACAACTGAAAGCAACAGCTTGCTTCAAGCTTACGCCGAACGGGGCGACGAGACGGCGTTTCGCGAATTGGTTGATCGCTATGCGGATCTGGTTTATTCCGCGGCGCTCCGCCGCTTGAACGGCAATGCCACCGAGGCCCTCGACGTCACCCAAACCGTGTTCACCGACCTCGCCCGCAAAGCCCGCAGCGTACAGAACGCCGATTGTCTGGGAGGCTGGCTGTATCGTCATACCGGTTTCGTTGCGTCCACAATGGTCCGCACCAAACAACGCCGCCAACTCCGCGAAAGAGAGGCCGCTCAAATGAATGCCCCTGACGAATCCACTGACACGCTCTGGCAGGAATTGGCAGGGCAACTCGACGCAAGCATTGACGAACTGGATCCGACGGATCGCCGTGCGATTCTACTCCGGTTCTTCGAACGGCGGGATTTCCGCTCAGTTGGGACTGCTCTCGGCCTCACCGACGACGCCGCGCAAAAACGGGTCAGCCGCGCTTTGGACAAATTGCGAGAACTGCTGCTGCAACGCCGTGTGAACCTCAGTGCCGCTTTACTCGGAACACTGCTGGCGGGAAAAGCCGTTAGTGCGGCGCCCGCCGGCTTGAGCGCGCTTGTTTCACGAAACGCCCTGGCAGGCGCAGCAGTTGCTGGAATCGGTCTTGGACTGGGCAATCTTTCGATCTCGCTATGGACCAAGCTGAGCGTCGGTGCCATCGTGCTCACAGCCGCAGTGTGGCTGGCGGTCTCCTACTCTTCCAGTTTCTCCGCTGGCCCGGCGCGCCAAGGGATCGCCACTGCAACGTTTGAAACTGCTGCTGTCGAGGCTGTCGCCGCGGCGAATGTTCCCGTCGCGGCGGCGCAACCCTCCGAAGGGACCAAAGCCCCAGCGGATCGGCTTGTGCTAACCATTGTAGCCGACGACGTCTCGCGTCCGATCCCAAACGTCGAATTCGACTTTTGGGTTTGGGAAGGTGAGTCCGCCGATCGCAAGCGGCTGCGCGCTGCGCGCAACGGGCAATGCGAAGTTCCATTCAACCGGACCCGCGTTAAACGATTGATTCTCGCCAGCGAAATCGACGGGTTTGTCAATACGCGCCTTGAATGGCGGCCCGAGCGCGGAGAAAGCATCCCGCAAGAATATACGCTGCGTCTGCAACGCGCGGTCGCAATTGGCGGGCGGGTTCTGGACGCGGACGGCCAGCCAGTTGAGGACGCTGAAGTAGGATTCAATAATCGCCCGGATATCTCCGCCGAGACCTGGCCACAGTGCGATAACTTCGGCTGGCCGTTCTGGGAGACCGCCCGAACGGATGCCAAAGGCGAGTGGGCCATCCATCGAATTGGAAAACAGGCGCTTCGAACCATTGACGGCAGCGCGAGCCATCTTGAACACGGGGCTGCCGATCGGCTCGACGTGAACCGCAGTCCCGAAGCTGCGGATCAACTGCTGGCGCGTAACTGGACGTTCAAGCTTGGTCGGGCGGTGGTAGCTCGCGGTCTCGTGCTCGACGCCGCCGGGACTCCTGTGTCGGAAGCTCGCATCCTAGTCGGACGCGTGGGCGAAAGCGGCCGTCGAACAGGGAAAACTTCATCTGATGGCAGCTTTGCAATCAAAGGGTGCAAACCCGGCACAAACATTCTCAGTGCGGAGGCTGATGGCTTTGCGGCGACAACGTTGGAAGCCGATCTTTCGAACGATTCTTCGCCGATTTCAATCACGCTTCGGACGGGTGCAGTGCTCCGGTTGAGAGTTGTGGACGTGAATGACGCGCCGATTCGTGAAGCAAGCGTTTGGTTGGATTGGATTCACGATTGGCACCTACCGGGAACGCGGCCGGTGACACAAGTGGACTTTAACCGTAACACGGATTCAGACGGTCGCCTTGAATGGCTTAGCGCGCCGCCGGATGAGGAACTCAGGCTGAGCGTCCGCGCAAAAGGGCATATGAATCGAGAGGTGTTCGACACCTGTTTTCAATTCGCACCGGCGGCTCCGAAGATATTTCCGGAACCCGCGCGTTTGTGACAACGGTGCGGAAACACAAGTTCGTGAAACTACAACATCCCTCCAACTCCGTGCCATGGCGATACCAGATCGATCTCACTTATTTATGGAAGTACACCCTAGGCTTCCCCATCTCCTTCTCTGGCCTTGTGACAGCAAGGGTTGTTGTTTCCTGTACTTGCTGTGGGAACACCGGAGGACAAGAGAACAACTGCAGAGAATACCCTCCACCTCCAAACTACTTGACGTGGCTACATCAGGGAAACACGCTGCAGAACATTCCGACCGGTCAGGTGATTTGTCGGCGATTGTTGCAGCTGACGGAGCATTTCCACTGCTGTGATTCGGTCGCGGGTGCTACCTCATTGCTGGCGTGAATTCGGGGATTGCTCCCCGAGTCGTTGGGCACACTTTATGGATCCACAGGACACAACGGAGTCTCTCCTGCTGCCGGAACAAGGCGCACAGGTTCCTACTCTGTTCCGGATTCTTGCAGTGTGTTTGGGGACAGCTGTCGCGCTATACGCGGGTGGGGCATTGCTGTTGCTGCCGCTCGGTGGGGCATTTGCGGCAGGATTCATTTATAAAAAAGCGATTCCTTCCCGGCGATCGTTTATTCCCACCGCCGCCGTCGTGACCGGGCATATTGTATGGATGACCATCGGTGGCCTGCTCAGCGGAAATGCGGGCGCATCTGTTGCAGATGTCGCTGTCCTTTCGATTTTGACTGTCTGGCTTCTCGCGCGTCCTGGTCTGCCAGCGGTCATGGTGATGAGCTGTGCGGCGGCACTCCCAGTTGTATCATGTGCGGGGCAACTGTCGTCAGGGGAATGGGGCACATCGACTCACAAGGCATTGGTTCTCCATCTATCTCTCCATGCATGCACGCTATTCTTCGTGGTCATTGGCTACTTCGATCATCGGGGGGAAACGAAAAATGCGATGAAGATACCCAACTAGACGTCATCCCCACCCGCCAATAGAAGCGCTGCTTTGTGGAATCCCGGGAACAATTGCACCCGAAACCGCACGTGTCCCGACCGGCTGTATCGCCGGCTTCCAGCCTGCAGGGCGTGGATGACGCCCGGCAGGTTGGGAAGCCTGCGACACAGCAGACTTGGAAGTCCGCGCTACGGTTGAGTCCGTACCCCGCTGCTGCGCTTCTCCGAACGCGCCGCTTTTAGGCTGTGCAGCACAGGAACTTGGAAACTCGTTTGCTCAGTGGCCATACTTCCCGGTGCCGTCGCATCGCCGACAGTCCTCGACGACGGGCGTTGCAATTCCAATGGTTCCCAAGCCGTAGCAGATCGGGCATAGTCCACTTCGCGTGGGAGCCGCTCCCGATCCCCAGCAGGTGGAGCATTTGTTGTTGGTGCTCGATACGTTTTTGCCCTTGCCTTCACATTCCGGGCAAAGACCACGATCCCTGAGGTCTTGTGCTTTCTTTTCCTGAGCTACCGCAACAAGAGCCAGGAATCCGACAAACGCCTGCACCGCTTCCTTCGCTTTGGCCTCGCGCTGTCCCTGCAGCTCGGCTACGCGGCGTGCGTGAATCTTTCGCTGGACCGCCACGGCTTCCGAGAAAACAGGGTGGGCAGCATCGGAGAACAAACCGGAATAAATGAGCCATTGCACACCATTTTGTTGGGGCACGGTTCCGCCGGAATCCGCCGTGAGCGGCAGTCGAAGTGTCTGCAGTTGTTGATCTCTCATGGAGCGGAAATCCAAAATGAACTGTCGCATTTGCGGGGAAAAGTAGTCTTGGCGCTTTTCGTATTGCAGGGACTGGATCCGCTTTTCGGACTCAAAAGCGATGCTGTGGAATCTTTGCAATCCCCGCAGATCGTGCGGAGTCGATTGAAGTTCAGCAGTTTTTTCCGCGAGGAAGACATGAAGAATCCGTTCCGCTTCGGCGACCTTGCGGTCGCGCTCCACAATGATCTGTTTTTGCGTATAGGCCAGCCGATCGACGGGGCTCATCTGCCGGACGCGCCAGGAATTCAGTGCCTCTTGATTCGCGCACCCCACGAAAAGGGCTGACACTGCGGCAGCAAGCAAACTCACGAGTATCGCTGGTAGTTGCATTGAGGATTGGGGTTGGGTTGAGGCTCACACTATGGTGAATCAGTTCCGAAGTCACGAAAGGTTCACAACGGCAGGTGAAGCAGCAGCGAACATGATTGCACATTGATTAGATCGCTTTCCCATCGGATGTGCAGGGGATAACAGAAACGATCTCGCCTGTGCGAGCCGAGAATGACCCGGACATATCCATGACGGACTCAAGCTCTACATGAAACCAATCCGGATCGGAGCACCGAAAAATCTTCAAGCCAAACAGAATGTTGCCAGACTTGAATGAGTCCATCTGAGCATCGTGAAGCTCCGCAAAGCAAATTGAACACGAAGCTTAACCACGGATGAACGGTAAAGTAGGGGCGGGGATTAACCCGCTCCCCTCGTCAAACCGTACGAAGAGTTTTCCACTATGCGGCTTTCCAACAAGCGCTTTATCGCAGGCATTCGCCCCCACCCACGCTTCGGTTCTGATTTCACAACGGCTGTGGTCCAAGTCGCTTCAGATACTGGGATGACGCGGGAGAAGGGCATTCCGACCTTGAAGGATCGGGTGGTTTGCAGCCTGGTTCGTGGATTTGAAGACAAGCGCATCGCAGCGCTTCAATGGCCTTAGCCAAGGGATGTTTGAGTTGCTGCAGTTGCTTCAATGCTTCGACGCGGCGCTGCTCGTCATGAGAGCATGAATGAACACCTGGTTTGCTGGGTATTGCGGGCGGTTCCAGTCGCACTCGCCTGATGTTCAAGTCTTCTTCGAAACGATCCGGTTGGAACAGGTTGGAGAGTTTCAAAACGCCGACGTTGCGCCGGCCTTCGCGGATTACCGTTGTCGCCGCCTCGACGCAGAATCAAGCGTTTAACCCTGCTCTTCCTTACCGAGAAGTTTTCCACGTGAAATTGGAGGGTATTAATGCTGTGCGCGCTGATAAACCCGTCCGAATGCCTTGCTGGTTTCGTGTGATTCGTGTGATTCGTGGTTACCCCTTTTTTGATTCAGTGTCGGCCTTGTCCCTGCCTTTAATTCGTGAAAATTAGCGCCATTCGCGTGAATCCGTTTTCCCTTCTGAATCCGCGTTCATCGGTGTTCATCCGTGGATAAACACGCAGCCGTAAGCCCTTCGACTTCTCTCCTGTTAAACTGCCTCCAGATGCCGCCGTAACGCTGCCAGCGCCTTGGCGCGATGACTCAAGCCGTTTTTGGCGTCCTCCCCAAGTTCAGCAAAAGATCGATCAAACCCTTCAGGCACAAAGAGTGGGTCGTACCCAAAACCCCCTGCCCCGCTCGGCCCCGCCGCGATCCAGCCTTCGCACGTGCCTTCGAACAACTCCGTCTGCAATTCCGCCTCGCGGCTTTCGCAAACCGGCGACGCCCCTGTCGCGCCGGAGCCCGGCAGCGGGGTCAGTGCTATGACACAGCGGAAGCGTGCACTGCGCTTTTCACGTGGAACATCCTGCAGCAGCCGCAAAAGCTTCGCGTTGTTTTCGCCATCCGTTGAATTCCCTTCCCTCCCCGAATCCACGGCCGCAAACCGCGCGGAATGCACCCCTGGCGCCCCTTGCAGCGCGTCCACTTCCAGCCCCGAGTCATCCGCGAGAACAAAAAAATTCTCAATGCTTCGCATTGCAGCCGCTCCCGTCCGCGACAGCCATTCCGCCAACGCGACGGCCTTGAGCGTCGCGTTCCCAGCAAAGCTGTTCGCGTCCTCCTTCACCGTCGGGGCCTCTGGAAAATCGTTCAACGTCAGACACGAAATCGAGCTTCCCAGGATGGTGCGAATCTCCTCCACCTTGTGCGCATTGCGGGTGGCCAGCAGAAAAGTGATGGCTTTGGAATTCGCGGCACGCATCAGACGTACAACGCCGACCGCAACTCGCGCGCCATCAAACTCATGAACGGATACCGCTTCTCAGGCTCGTTCTCGAGGCACTTCATGATGATCTTTTCCACGTTGAGCGGAAGGTCAGGGTTGTGTTGACGCGGCAAAATGAAGCCGCTTCGATCCAGCTCCAGCCGCAGAATGTCCGATGGCGTGTCGCCCGGAAACGGCAGGCAGTTGGTCAGCAACTCGTAGGCGGCCACGCCAAATGCAAAGACATCCACCCGATGTGTCAGCGGCTGCCCCTGCAATTGTTCGGGCGGCATGTAAGCGGGGGTTCCCGGATTTTTCGAAAGCTTGATTGGTTTGTCCGATATCGGCTGCGCGAGGTCGAAATCAACCAGCCGCACTCCGGCGTTGCGGGTGATCAGCACGTTCTCAGGCTTGAAATCCAGGTGCATATACCCGTTCTCGTGCATGTGCTCGAGCCCGGTTGCCATATCGATCAGGATTTGCGCAACGTTTTCCAGCAGCAACGCATCCGAGCGAGCGAACAGGATCTTGAGATTCTCTGCCTCGACATATTCCATTACCAGGTATGGCTGTCCTTTCACCTTGCCATGTTCCACGTAGCTGATGATGAACTCGCTGTCGGGAATGGTGGCCAGCACGTCGCAACCTTTCAGGAAGCGCTTTTTTGCAAAGAGATTGAAGCGATATCGATCATGCATCAATCTCAGGGCATAGGGCTTGTTTCGGGAATCGGTTGCAAGCCAGATATCAGCCATGCCCCCGCTATTGATCAATTCCTGGAGGTAAAAGCGCCCGAACTGCCGGGGCGCACCACCTCCGCCTGAATTTTCGTCTGCGCTGAACACGCACGCTATTTACGGCAAAAGCCAGGCCCGGGAAAGCGGAAAGCAAAACCCCTAATCGTTATGCGGAATCTCGAGCGTGCTGCCTCCGATGAATTCCCGAATGACAGCGTCACCCGGAATCAGCATCGTGTCCGCCACGTCCTGCCGCGTCAGGCCGCGCACCTGCCGCATGAGACGCCCCACCCGCTCATAACGAATCGCCGCATCGACAAAACCGGAGTAGTGCGTAAACTCCGCAGGCTTGGGCAGAAGCGAAGCCTCACCTTGCAGGAACGCTGCGAGCACGGGCACATCAAATGGAAATCCGCCGTTCACCACATGATCGGCCAGCCCGCTGAGCGGTATGATGCTGAAGAGTTCCCCCGCGCGGACATAATGCCAGTGCAGAATCGTCCGCAACGGACTCAGGTTCCGATGATTGGCATCACGCAGCATGCGTCGCATCAACCTGAGGTCGGTAAATCGCGTCATCACCCCGTCGCTTCCGTCGCCTTCAAACAACATGTTCTGCGTTTCAATATACAACCGGAACTGAGCCGACGCCTCAATGCCTTCCGACAGCGGCGGGTAAAATCCGTGCAGGCAATCCAGGAGCAGGACTTCATCGGGTTCCAGGCGCACCGCGCGGGTTCCAATTCGCCGCCCTTCCTTGAAACTGTAAACCGGCTTTTCAACCGTTTGTCCTGCAAGCAGCGCGCGCAAATGCTCATTGAGCAACTGAATATCCAGCGCTTCAGGCGCTTCGTAATTGCGATCGTTGATCCAATCGGTCGGATGCTCCACAAGGGACCAGAAATAATCGTCGAGATTAAGAGCCAGGAAACGGAGCCCATGGCGTTGCAGCCGGTTCGTGAGTTTCACCGTGGTCGTTGTCTTGCCCGACGAACTCGGACCGCTGATCCACAGCACCCGCAGGCGGTCGCCGGCATTGAGCCGCGCCATGACCTTCTCGGCCGCTTCGTCCAGTGAACGTTCATACCGATCGATCGACGCCCGAATGACTTCACCCAGACGATTCTTCGCAACCAATTCATTCAAACCCGCAACCGTGTGGCAGCCGTGCGTGCGATTCCATTCCAGGCTGTTCTGCATCAGGTCGGGACGCGATCCATTGCCAATGAACTGCGCGGGTTGGATCGCCCCTTCGCGCATCCAATGGCGGCCCCATCGATAACACGCGTAGGCGTCCGCGGTGTTCTGGAATCCGTAGCTCGCCAGCGCGTGCAAGACCTCGTCCTGGATATCTTCAATCGTCGGCGGAAAATTCGAAATAAGGTGATGCGGATCGGAATTAAGACAGACGATTACGGCATCGGCCAGGAATTCCGCTATCCGCTCGTCGCTCCCGCACGATTCAAAAACCGTCTGATTGATTCCGTCGACGCGGTCGGAATGAAAACCGCCGATGGATTTGGCGGCGCGCATGATTGCCTCGTAGATCCGGCCGGAATCAAAGCGGACGAGCGCGCGATTGCGCTTCCGCACTTTAACAATCCGATTCTGCACTGGCACGCGGCAGACAATACCGGTGCTGCACGACAACTCAATCTGCGAGTGTCGCTCCCGATATGTTGGGGGCGCATTGACACAGCTCATATTTTCTGCCCTTCTCGAATCGCACGACTCTTTTCTCTCCTAGCCTGCGACGCAGGAGCGGGAGCGGGGCCGGGGGAGAGGGTGCTCTGATTCATTCTCGATCGCGGCGTTGTCTAGGTTCCAGCGCTCCTCCTCTCCCCGGCCCTCTCCTCCGCTCGGAGCGGAAGGGAGGGAGTTCAATCCGGCTGCACGGGTAAGTATCAGAGCGCTCGCTTTCAGACTGATTTTCTCCCCTCGCCTGCGACGCGGGAGCGGGAGAGGGGCTGGGGGAGAGGGTGCTCTGATTCATTCTCGATCATGGCGTTGTCTAGGTTCCCGCGCACCTCCTCTCCCCGGCCCTCTCCTCCGCTCGGAGCGGAAGAGAGGGAGTTCGATGCGGCTGCGAGGGTAATTATCAGAGCGCTCGTCTTCAGACTGATTTTCTCCCCTCGCCTGCGACGCAGGAGCGGGAGAGACCTCTGAGGTAGTCCGTCAATCATGGAGTTGAAAGATGTTCACACGCATGTCATGCAGCGGGTTGGTGTGGAAGAAGGGCAGCGTAAAGGCTCTCGTAGAGTGTGACTCCGCGGCGCTGCAAGCTCCGCAGGTATCTAGCCTCGTCGTAAGGGGTGTTTTCTTTCCAACAGCGGAAAATGATTCGCAACCA
>DASPIL010000023.1 GCA_035629175.1 Verrucomicrobiia bacterium
TCTGGAATGTTTCCCCAGTTGCCCGGTTCCACAAAAAGCGTGCGGGACGGGTTCGACTTCCGGATTTCGCTGATGACGCGAGGATAAATGTCATTCATCACCGCCGTCGTCGCCTTGTCGTGCGGTTCGTTCAGCACCTCGAATGCAAGAGTCTCGGGACTGTCTTTGTAATGTTCCGCTACCTGCCTCCAGATGGCCACGAGTTGGTCGGCAGAACCGGCAGGATCGGCATCAAATTCGCGGAAGTGATGAATGTTGATCAAGACCGCCAAGCCATGGGCCAGCGCATTCGTCACCACAAAGTCCACTTTGCCAAAGATTTCCCGAGAGAGTTGAAATTCGGGCGCAGGGCTGGAATAGCGGTGCCATCCCACAGGCACGCGGATGTGATCGAAACCCTGCGCTTTGATTTGCCGGATATCCTCGGCGCTTACGCGAATCGCCCAGTCGGGGCCGGCTTCCAGGTAATCGCCGAGGTTCACACCGCGCAGGAACTTCCTGGCCGCACGGTAGGCAGGGGTATCGCGACTCGCGATAGGTTGCATCGCAGGCGGGTTTTGCGACTGAAAGGGCAGGTCCGCCCCCGGTGAGGGCAGCGCGGAAGCAAACCAGAGCGCGAGGAAAAACGAAGGAAACGGTTTCACTGGGGAACTATCGGTCCTGGGGTTGCCTACTTCAATTCGCATTGCGATGACCTGAGCCGTCAAAATAATGGCTTGCGTGGCCGGAGGCCGGTACTTATATTGCGCGCTCTTTTTGAAAGAAAGTTGATTGATTTTTTATGCGACGTCCCAAAGGCATTAAGACGAAGAAATCCGCGGCCAAGCGGTTCAAGATCACCGCAAGCGGCAAGGTCATGCGCTCCAGCGCAGGCCGCCGCCATTTGGCACAGGGCAAGAGCCCGAAGCGCCGCCGCAATCTTCGGGGGACCACCACGGTTCACTCCACCGACGAGTATCGCATCAAGCAGAACCTTCCGTTCACACGCTGATTTTTCGACTGAGACCCTGCACCTGATTTCGTTATGCGAGTAACAAACGCTCCAGCTTCCCGCAAACGCCGCACCAGAATGATCCGGGCCGCCAAAGGCTTCCGGTTGCGTCGTTCCAAACTCTACCGTTACGCTTCCGACGCCGTTGATCACGGGCGCCAATATGCCTACCGCGATCGCCGCACGAAGAAGCGCACGTTCCGCTATCTCTGGCAGATCCGCATCAATGCCGCCGCACGCGAGGCCGGAATCACCTACAGCCGCCTGATCGAAGGACTGAAAGCCGCCAAGTGTGAACTGGACCGCAAGGTCCTCGCCGACATCGCCGCGCAGGACGTCGCGACGTTCAACGAAATCGTCAAGCTGGCGCAGGGTGCGCTCAAGACGAAGGCGGCGACCGCCAAGGCGGCATAAACCGATCACTTCTGTTTTCGCCACGGGCGATCCGCAATGCGGGTCGCCTGTTTTGTTGTCGCGAACCGAAAGGAGTTTGGAATTTTCTGTGACTTTTGCAGCCGATGCGGATTAAATCTGCCGCTCGTATGTCGTTCCTGAATGAAATTGAGCCGTTGAAACAAGCTGCCCTGGCTGAGTTGAGCGGGGCATCAGACCTCGCCGCCCTGGAGCAAACCAAGGGGGCCTGGATGGGTGCCAATGGGAAACTGACAGGCCTGATGAAGCAACTCGGTACGCTTCCCAAGGAGGAAAAGCCCGCCGCAGGAAAATTGATCAACGCCGCAAAAGCCGAACTCGAAGCAGCGCTGGCGCAACGCCGAAGCGAGCTCGAAATGAAGGCCGCCCTGCCCAAGGAACCCACTGACTTTACGCTCCCAGGACGCCGTCGCGTTCTCGGCAAGTTGCACCCGCTCACGCAGGTCACCGAAGACATTGTCCGCAGCTTTCGCAAGATTGGGTTCGTGGTCGCTGACGGCCCTGAGATCGAGGACGAGTATCATTGCTTCGACGCACTCAACACTCCCGCAGACCACCCCGCTCGCGACACGCAGGACACGTTTTATCTGGGCGGAAATCCGAGTTCCGAAAATCCCGGTGCCAAGCCGATGCTCCTGCGCACGCATACGTCGTCGGTCCAGATTCGCGTGATGAAATCCCAGCCGCCACCCGTGCGCATCATTGTGCCGGGACGGGTTTACCGGCGCGACAATGCGGATGCCACGCACAATCCGACCTTCCAGCAGGTGGAAGGGTTGTATGTCGACAAAGGGGTGACGGCGGCGGATCTGAAGGGCACTGTCGAGTTTGTGTTCCGCGAATTGATGGGCAGCGACGTGAAGATCCGCTTCCGCCCACACTACTTCAGTTACACCGAACCGAGCTTCGAAATCGATTTCACGAGCGCGCTCGTCAAGAAGATGGGCAAGGATTGGCTGGAAATCGCGGGCTGCGGCATGGTGCATCCCAAGGTTTTTGAAAATGTCGGCTACGATCCCGAAGTCTGGACAGGCTGGGCTTTCGGCTTCGGCATCGAACGCATCGCAATGATTCGGTATGGAATCAACGACATCCGCCTTTTCTACGAAAACGACCTGCGATTCCTAAGGCAGTTCTAAGCCGGAAAGCTCAGCGCGAATATTTCGATTGGTGCGGATTTTTCTTCAATCGATCCAATGCTTCCTGTTTCCAGTCGACGGCTGGAGCAGATTCGACCGAAGGCACCGGTGGAGCAGGCGAGGAGGCGGCGGCAACTCCACTGATCGCTGGCGGAAGTGCGGGAACGATTGTTTGCGAGGGGATGCTCCGCGATTCGAAATATGAGCTTTGGCTGAACGCCGATTTTGCCGGCATGTCGGCTTGGATGGGGGCGGGGGAAGTGACGCTCGCCGCCTGGGATGAAAGTGCCGCCGGTTCTTCCTCCTCTGTTCGCCAGGAAAGACGCACCGACGGTATGGGCCCGACATGCACCACAAGCGTGCGATATGTGAGTTCGCTCAGCGCGACGCGGTCCGCGACAGCCTCCGCCTGCAGCAGTGATGAGAGCAACGCGTGGATTGTCTTGCGGGCTTGATGCGCGGTGACAAGCGCTCGGATGGCGGGATGGGGGACGTCCTCGTATTTGTCCAGGTGCACTACCAGCCGCTGCACGGGGCTCAGTTCCATGTCCACACCGCGGAGGTCGTATCCGGCTTCGGCGAACGTGCCCGCCGCGTCGTGGATCTCCTGGAGCGCTTCCAGGATGTGATCGGGATTATCCATCCGCAGATCCGTAACGCTCGACTGAATGCTGCTGCGCAGTTGCTGCAACTGGCCTGCGGTCACGGCGACAGTCTCGCGAATCTCGGAAATTTTTGGCGGAACACTTTGGATGGCCTTCTGAATGTCAGCAGCCTTCTGGCTGAGATTCTGAACTTTTGTGACGAAGCGTTTCATTGGCTTTTTAAATTGTTCGTTGTGGGTTGCACCGTCAGGTTTTCATTCTCGCCTCTCTTGATCGGGAGCGGGCAGGGGACCGGGCTGGGGCGCGGGTGTGTCGTCCTGCGATTGCGAGATGACTTGCTGGAACTTTTCCAAAAACGCGCGCTCGTTCGTCAGCATCTCCTGCGTCAGGTCAATTTCCACCGTTCCCTGCCGGGCCCGCGTCGCCAGGAGTTCCTGCGCTTCGCGGAGATGATTGCGCTGCTGCTCGGCGAGATCCTTCAACGTGCCGAGCGTGCTGTGAATCATCTCCAACTCGTGCGACAGGCTGTTGACCTTGTCGGACATCGACCCTGAATGAACGGCAGTGATCGCCCGTGTGAGGTCCTCGCGCAAAGCGTGGAGGCTTTCCGAGAACTGCGACGCAAGGTTTGCTCCGTCGGGCGCGGCTTTTGGCGCTTCCGCCGCGGGAGGCCGCGATAATCCGTGTTCGAGGGTCGTTCTTAACGTTTCCAGCGTTTTGCCTATTGGCGCCAGGTCAAGCACGGGCGGCAAAGCTGGCTTCGAGAGTTGTTTTTCCAGCGTGCTTTGAATGGATTCCAGGCCTGCCTGAAAGCCGGAAAGCTGTCCCACGACACGGCTCACCGGATCGTTCTGATCTCCGCCGCGGACGAGTTGATTGCGTTTGAACGTCTTCTTGATGTCTTCCCACCGCGCCTGCTCTTCATCGGTGATCGCGCCGATCATTTCCTTGAACTTGAGCAGGTTGGCCTCGGCTCCCGTGGTGAGCGTCTGCGATTCGTTGCGATAATGATCCAGGATGATGCCGCGCACTTCCGCGTCGTTCATGATCGGAACCACCTTTTCCGCAAGGCGATTCATGTTGCGGTAGGAACCCTGCAGGCGGAAGGGAGGCTCGACACGATACTCGTCAACCTGCGCTGCGGAATGAATATATTCCTGGTTCACGCGCAGGATGACTTCGCGGATGGCCACGAGTTTCTTCATCACGGAAAGAATCTCCTCCACTTCCTGCGGTGAATAGCTGCCTTCAAATCCTTCCGCTTCGCGCTCGCCGGATTCCGCCATGCGGATGAAGGATCGAATATCCTTGTGGCTCTTGTTCGCGAGTGGCGCGAGCACAGCGTTCGATGTGACGGCGTTCTCGATGTAGCTCGCCTTGAACCATTCTGCACTGCCGCCAATGATGTCGCCCAGGTTGTAGGTGTCGGCGCGGTTGGCCAGCATGTCGGGGATTTTGAATTTCTGTCCGCTCTCCGTGTAGGGATTGCCCGCCATGACAACGATCACCTTGCGTCCGCGCAGGTCGTAGGTTCGCGGCTGCCCGCGCCAGACGCCTTCGATCTTTCTTTGCGCGTCGCAAAGCGAAATGAATTTTTGCAGGAACTCGGGATTGCAATGCTGGATGTCATCCACGCAGATCATCGTGTTGTCACCCATTTCGAGCGCGAGATTCAGCTTTTGAATTTCCTCGCGGGCTGCGGCGTTCGGCGCCTCCTCGGGATCCAGCGACGTCACCGCGTGCCCCAGGGCGGGGCCATTGATTTTGACGAACACGATCCCCAGGCGATTGGCAACGTACTCCATGAGCGTTGTCTTGCCGTAGCCGGGGGGTGAAATGACAAGCAGCAAACCCATGAGGTCCGTGCGCTTCTGATCGCCCGCCGCGCCGATCTGTTTTGCGAGGTTGTCGCCGACGAGAGGAAGGTAGATGCGATCGATCAACTGATTTCGCACGAACGATGTGAGCACGCGGGGCTTGAATTCATCGAGCCGAAGCTTGCGCCGTTCCTGTTCCACGAACTGCTGTTTGAGTTCACGGAATCGCTCGAACTTTGGAACCACCTCGCTCTCGAACTTTTGCAAACGTTCCGTGAATTGCAGGTAATCGAAGCGATAGCGGCTGCCGTGAATCACGGCGTGATTGCCCTTCATCCCATCCAGTTCACGGACCGAACTTGCCTCGACCACGCTCTGTTCGAGCGCGTCTCCGCAAAACACGATCGCCGCGATCTCCTCGACGTATTGCATCCGCCCTGCGGAAGCCGCCGTTGCGTTCAACAGGAATCCGCGGACCCAATCCCGCGTCAATTCCAGCGAGCTTTCCGGATGATCCGCCAGTTCGGTGACGGCCGCGTCGAAAATCTCCTCGCTCGATTTGGCGATCAGGTATTGATGGAAGTCGATGGAAAGCTGGTGCGCCTCCTGCGTTACGGCAAATGCATCGCCACTGATCAGCTCGTGAAAGAGGTATTCGCCCGCTGGGTGCACAACATTCTCCGGATACAGGGCATTCTGTTTTACGAAGGCCCTGATCAGGTTTTGAAGGGCTGCGATGTAATTGCCCTGGATGGGATCGCCAGGAAACAACTTGTTGCGTTCGCCAAAAGCCCGCAGCCGGGCGCGCCACAGCGTGCGAGCTGGTTCGGGGCAGAAGCGATGCCAGTAAACAACGGCGCATGCCCGCGCGGTTGGATCGAAGCGGGCGAGTTGCAAAGCCAGATGTGATCCAAGGAGGGCGGAGAATATTTTTGCGCCGTCCAGGTCGTGCACCCCCTTCGTGTATCCCTCCTGATAACGGGCGCTTACAAACTGCTGCACAAAAGCCAGGCGCTCGTCATCGGACCACGACGCAACCTCCTCGAGTGACACGGAGGAACCTGGGCGCCCATTGGCCGCCTGGGCGCTGCTCGCCTCAGCATCTTCAGTAACGGCAACCTGGCCACCGTTTTGCGCGCGCGCGGGAGTGCCGTTGAGCGTGCCCGCGGCAAGGGATTGCAGAAGCTGCCACGCGAGATATTCGCCGCGATAAACCTGCGCGTTTTCAGAAACAACCTCCTGGTTCCACACGTCGCGCGTGGCGAGCAGGTCCGGGCTTTGAATCGGATCGAAGTATCGGGTGCCCGTGAGATGAATGAACTGCGTGCCGTCGCGCTGAACCACAGTGAGGTCGAGCGGCTGCGTGTTGATGTTGAAGCGATGCTTGCCCAGCTGAATCACTCCCTCTCCGCCCGCAAACAGATCCTGCCGATCCTTCAGCTGGCGAACCGCTTCCTGCTGCACGCTTTTCAGGCGCCCCTGCAGGTCGTCCGCCTTCACCGAATCCCCCGTCGCCATCAGTTGATCGATTGTCTCGCGCACCTTGGCGATCATCAGGTCTGACGCCATGTAGGTGTTGATATCCTCGACCGATTTGAAACCACTGAGGCGGTTTTGGATGACCTTCAGGATCCGCTCCGCTGCGGTCATCAGCGCATTTGCGCGCCGATGTCGCTGTTCCACGAGAGCGAGCTTTCTTTGCTCAAACGCTTCGTAGAGTTCGGTGCGCCGTTCAGATAGCTGAACCGTGTATTCCTCAAAATCGGCGAACGCGCCTTCCAGTTCCTCGATTTGAACGGTGAGGCGGTTCAGATATTCCTCGCACTTCGCAGGCGAGTCGCAGAGATCGAGATAGCTTGCGGCGGCCTGGCTGAGCAGCTTGATCTGGGCGTTGAACTGCGCCGCGCCTTCCCGGGCGACCAGTTCCTGCAGGCGCTTCTTCAACGCTGCCTTCACCTGGTTCAGGGTCGAGTAGACTGCCGTGATCCCATCGATGATGCGGGTTGTCTCCGTCGCGTCGGCAATGTTCAGGCTGTTGACGACTTCAATCAACATCTCGAGCTCGCCGCCGGCTGTGTTGACCGCCTTTTCGATCGCCTTGCCTTCGGCGACTTTTGAAATCTGTTCGACCGCAGCAACCTGCGTGTCGGCCTGCTTGCGATACGAGTCCAGGGATTCGGGCTTCAGCAGGAACTGCACGGTGGCCGTGGAAAGTTCGCCGGCCTGCCCGGCCACCTTTGCCTCGATGGCATCCAGCGCCGCGAGATCGACGTAGCGAACCTCCTTCAACGTGATCAGCTCGCCCCGCATGTGCCGGAGTGCGGTGAGGTTCACCACGAAATCGTTCAGCGTGTTGAAGCTCGTCCTGCGAATGGTGTTGAAAAGCTCGCGGCTGCGCTTGCTGACGTCATCAACGCGTTGCACGGCTTCGCGCTGAAGGCGTTGAACCTTGTCGAATTCGTCGACAGCCTTGTCGGCAGCTTCGCCCACCTGGCGCAGCGCATCATCAATCTGAAACGCATCGGGGTGCGCGAGCCACGGATACGAATCCAGGATGGCGCTGCAGCGCTTGACGAGGTCCGTGTAGAGTTCTGCGTAGGGATTCTCCTTGCGAACCAGCGTCAGCACTTCATTGCATTCTGCCAGCGCACGAACGACCTCCTTGTTTCCAACCTGGTAGAGATAGGCGTCCTTCCGTCCGGCCGGCTCATAGCCGGGCTGATGAAAAGGGGTCTGTCGCAGCTGGATCGAATGATGTTTCTGCGGTTCCAATTCCGCGCGGAAGAGCAGCAGCTGGCCATTCGGAAAAATCGAAAAGCCGTTGCAGCTGATCCGCTCCTCCACCTTTTGAGCGATCAAGCGGTAGGGCATTAGCACGTATTCGCCGCTGATCCGATTGTAAAACACGTATAGGACATCCTCGCCGTTGGGTGCGTGGATGACGCGCTCCATGACCATGCCATCGACCCTCGCCTCGAAACGCTTCAGCTCGCCCGTCGCGAGATAGTAACCGTCGGGAAAGATCAACCCGTGCGACTCGGGCAGGAACACGCAGGATTCGCCGACCGAATCGACGCGCACAGCGGTCTGCTGCTTTTCGTTGAAGATGAAGTATCGCGCCTGCGATTCCTTGTACGGCCGCACCTTTAACAGTATCAGGTGCCCAACAATGCCATACGCGATCTCCGCGTCATCGACCTTCTGGTACTTGTCATCAACAGGTTCGGCATACACGCCTTCGCCCGTTGCGGTGTTGTCCTCGACCTTGATCGTGAGATCGCCGCCCACGCTTTCGACAAAGACGCGGTCTTCAATCGACACGTGGGGATGATCGCCGTATCGATACGACTCGCGGTCGGGAGTTTGCCATTTGAATTGGTGAGGGGAAGGATAGGCGATGCGGCGGTATTCGGATTCGGCCCGGCCGTCGACGAATTTCAGGTTGCCATCGTTGTAGGCCCACTTGAACACGGCGAAGTCATTGATTCCCGCGCCTGTGGCAAACTTCATGTAAAGCTTCCCCTCGATCAGGGCGAACTTTCGAAACGCGGCCTTCTCGTAAACATTGTAAAGGCGCTTGAAGTCCCCAAGGAACTGCTTGTCCATGAGCAGGTCCATGCTTGCTTCCTTGAACGAGCCCGACTGTTCGTCGCGGCTGTAGATCGCGAACACATCGCTCAATTCCATTTCCTTCTTCAAGCCAAACTGGACGTTGAAGCCGAACAGGAACTGGTTTTCGCCGAGTTGCACCATGTCGCGCGGGACGCAGTTGTGCGCGGTGACGATGCGATCGGCCTGCAGCAGCTTGAATTCAATGGAACCGAAAACTTCCCTGCGCCGGCTGTCGAGCTGCGCCATGCGATCACGCAGTTTGGCGCCCTGCGCCTGCAGGCGGTTGCGAATGATCTCGTACGTCGCGCTGCCGAGCGCCTGGACAGTGGATGATCCGTCGGGAACGGCCGGCGCCCCCGGAGCTGGGGCCCCGGGGTCGTTCGGCTTCATTAAATTGTCGGAAACTTCAGCCATGCTTCAAAGTCCGCGCCTTCGCAACGGTGCGCCGGTTTCCCAACCTGCCGTATCGCAGATTTTCACATCTGCGTTCGCGTGAACTTGGCGCGCAGGTTGGAAACCTGTCCACCCTCCGCAGTAGCTGCTTCGGAGGTCGGGCGATACAGCGGACTGGGAGGTCTGCGCTACGCCGCCGGATGAGTCCGCGTGACAACATTGTCAGAGCTGCATGTCACCCGCGGGCTCCCGCCTTGTCAGCCAAAGCGATGGACGCAAGGGTTTCCGCGATCCCACTCTGGTCAGCCATCGCCTTCGCCGATTTCAACAGCGACTGCAGGGAACTGTCCTTTGTGGAAGCCATCAGCTTTGTGATCAAGGCGGCAACAGTGAGGTTTTTCAAATCCTCGCTGCTAATGCCAAACTCATTCACAAGCTTCCGAAGCTTCGTTCGGAAATGTTCCGGGTCGCCATTGAAGAAGGTTTCCTTGATATCGGTCAGCGTCGCACTGTTGTGTACCAGGCGGTCGACGGCCTTGCCGTTGCTGACTGAGCGCACAACCTTTTCGAAGAAGTCATTCTCGCCGCCAACGATGTCGATGTGCGCGCTCTTGAGCGCTTCGCCCACAAGGTGCGAATGTGACTGCGCAATATCCCTTTGCACGTGGATTGCGGCGAGTTCGACATCCCGCTCCTTGGCGAGTCGAAGCCGGAATTCCTCGTGTTGCTGGCTGGCGGCCTGCAGGAGTTTCATGGCGTTGGCCTTTTGCTCGATGCCTTTTGCCTCGGCGAGCGCGCGGGCCTCAATGCCCGCAGCGGCGGCGAGTTCCTTTTCCTTCACCCCTTCGGCTTCGGCCTCGGCCTGCTGCTGTGTTATGTCTGCATGGGAATGCCCCTTGGCCTTGATGATCTCGGCCTCGGCAAGTCCCAGTTCGCGCACGCCACCGGCCTCGATCTTTTTGGCTTCGGCCTTGGCCATGATGACCTTGGCTTCCGCAAGCCCGTGTGCGGCTTCCTGCGCGGCCAATCCTTCGGCTTCCTGTTCCATTGCGTGACGCTTGCGTTCAGAGGCCTTCGCTTCCGCCTCGGCAAGAGTCTGGATGCGTTCGGCATCCCGCACAGCCGCTTCCTTCGCAGCTTCTGCCGCCACGACAGTCTTGATCTTTTGTGCATCGGCCATGTTGCGTTCCGCGTCACGCTGCGCTTCTGAGGCCACCACCTTCACGACCTGTTCCTTCTTGGCGTTCATCTCCGCCTCGATCAGCGTGACCTCGCGGACGCGCTCGGCAGTCATGCGCGCTTCGATATTCAGCTTCTCCTCTTCCTGTTGAACGACAGCTTTCTGTTCGGCCACGACAATGGCGCGTTTGCGTTCCACTTCCACCCCGGCTTCGGCGACTCTCGCGCTCTTGTCCAGGTCAGCGAGAGCGACCGTGCGCTCGCGGCGGACACGGGCTTCCTCGCCCTCCTGTTGCGCCTCCTGTTCCAGCCGTTGTTTTTCCTTTCGCACCGTGAACTCGCGTTCCTGAACGGCGCGGTTCATGTCCTCTGTGCGCAGGCGAATCGACTCCTCGGTCTCCAGGCGCTTGGCTTCCACTTCCATCCGCCGCGCTTCGATCACCTTGCGCGCCTCGGCTTCTTCGTTGGCCTTGATCTCTGTGATGGCGCGGGTTTGCTTTGCCGTGTCTTCCTCGTTGCGACGTTTCTGTTCACGCCGCGCGATCTCGGCATCGGCGTTTTCCTTTTCAATCTGCACTCCGGCGCGCTGTGAATGCTCGTTGGAAACAACCCGCTCGCGTTGTGTGATCTCGGTGATCTTCTTGATGCCTTCAGAATCAAGCACGTTGTTTGGATCGTGCTGGTCCAGGGGCGTCTGTTCGAGGTAATCGATGGCGACGTCCTGCAGGAGGAAGCCATCGAGGTCCTTGCCAATAGTGTTCTGGATCTGGTCGCGAAACTTGATTCGCTCGGTGAACAGCTCGTGAAATTCCATCTGCTTGCCGGCCGTCTTGAGCGCCTCGGAGAATTTGGCCTCGAACAGTTCTCTCAGCTTCTCAATGTCCGACACGCGTTCGGGCGTCAGCATCTGCGCCACCTTGCGAACGCTTTCCTCCGTGGCATCGACGCGGATGTAGAACGCCACGGTAATGTCCGCACGAATGTTATCCTTGCAGACCAGGCCGTCCTTTCCTTTGCGGGCGATCTCCAGCTTCTTCACGGAGATGTCGACAATGTGGTAGTTCTGCAGGAGCGGGAAGGCGACCATCCAGTCGAACGACACCTTCAGGCCGCCCATGCCCGTCTTCACGCCAGCGCGGCCCGGCTGGATTTTTCGGACGAAAAGCATGCTGACGATCGTGACAACGACCAGCAAACCGATGACGACGACTGTGATGATTGTGGGCAACATAACTATGAGCGGGTTATCAACAGTTTCTCCTGAGTTGGTTCAGATCCGGGCTGCAAAAACTGGTTTATGGTTAACAGAGCGGAAGATTGGATGCGAATATAATTTCCCGAGCGGATTCGAACGGGGCGTGATCAACGTCGTGAGGCGCGGGGCTCTTCAAATCGGCGGCATCCGCCAACTCAATGCAGGTTCTCCCGACGAGTCGGGACCGTCTCGCCGCGCTTCCAACCCGGACGGGTATGGCCAGCGCCGAGCAGGCTAGGAAATCCGCAATGGAGCAACCTTGGAAGTCTGCGCCACGTGAAACTCATTTTCGCCATAAGCATCCTGAAATTCTGACAGTGGCCCATGGACGTTTCGGTCCATGGTGTCCATCTTCTTCGCAACTCACAGCCGGAACATTCCCGAAGCAGTATGCTTCGTTATCGCAAATTTTATGAGTGACCTGCTTGCTGCCCGATCGCAAATGGCGATGTCGCTCGCGTTCCACATCATCTTCGCCGTGGTCGGCATCGCCATGCCCCTGATGATGGTGATGGCGGAGTGGAAATGGCTGCGGACGCGTGATGACGTTTATCTCACGCTTGCGAAGCAGTGGGCCAAGGGGACCGCGATCCTGTTTGCGGTGGGCGCGGTTTCCGGAACCGTTCTTTCGTTCGAACTGGGGTTGCTCTGGCCGGAGTTCATGCGTTACGCGGGTCCGATTATTGGGATGCCGTTCTCGCTGGAGGGTTTCGCGTTTTTCCTCGAGGCGATCTTTCTCGGAATTTATCTGTATGGCTGGAAGCGCGTGTCGCCCTGGGCACATTGGTTTTCAGGCGTCATGGTGGCGTTCAGCGGCATGATGTCAGGCGTCTTTGTTGTCACGGCGAATGCATGGATGAATACGCCTGCCGGATTTGAACTGGTGAATGGCAAGCCCGTGAACATCGATCCCATCGCCGCAATGCTGAATCCCGCGGCGGTGCAGCAGGTCGTTCACATGACGCTGGCGGCGTATGCAGCGGTTGGATTTGCAGTCGCTGCCATTCACGCATTCATGTTGCGGCGCGATCGGGAGAACCTGTTTCATCGGCGCGCATTCGTGATCGCGTTCATCGTCGGCGCAGTCACTTCCGTATTGCAGCCGCTGAGCGGCGATTTCCTCGCGCGGCAGGTTTTCCGCTATCAACCCATCAAACTGGCTGCAATGGAAGGGCAGTTTGAAACGGAACGCCGCGCGCCTTTGCGCATTGGCGGCTGGCCGGATGAGAAAACCGGGACAACGCGATATGCAATCGATATTCCTGCCGGCCTCAGCCTGCTGGTTCATCACGATCCCGACGGCGAGATCAAAGGGTTGAACGAATTCCCCAGGGACGAATGGCCGCCCGTTGCCATCGTTCACGTTGCGTTTCAAATCATGGTGGGTTGCGGCATGACGCTGCTGGCGGCAAGCCTGGCGGGCGCGTGGCTTGCGTGGCGGAAGAAAAAGCTTTGCGATCAACGCTGGTTTCTGACGTTTGTCATGCTCTGCGGCCCGCTGGGATTCATTGCGATCGAGGCAGGGTGGACGGTGACGGAAGTCGGACGCCAGCCCTGGATCATTTACAATTACATGCGGACTGCCGACGCAGTCACGCCCATGCCAGGGCTGATCGTGCCGTTCATCTCGTTCACCATTCTCTACATTTTCCTGGCATTCGTCGTCGTGTTCCTGTTGAAACGGCAGGTGTTTGAAAGCCCGCGCATTTTTCGTCCGCCCGAAAGGACCAAGCCATGATGACGCAGGCTGAGTTGGTGGGAATCGTCATGTTGTTCGCGCTCACATTTTACGCGCTGGGCGGCGGAGCGGATTTTGGCGGCGGGGTGTGGGATCTTCTCGCGCGTGGCCCAAGAACACGCGAACAGCGCGATTTAATCGCGAGCGCAATCGGACCTATCTGGGAGGCCAATCATGTCTGGCTCATTCTCGTCATCGTGCTCCTGTTTGTAGCATTCCCGGCGGCGTTCTCCGCCATCAGCATCGCTTTGCACATCCCGCTGACCGTGATGCTGATCGGGATTGTCCTGCGAGGTTCAGCCTTCGTGTTCCGCAGTTACGATACGCAGAGGGACGATGTTCAGCGGCGCTGGAGCCGCTTGTTCGCGGCTGGCAGCATTGTTTCTCCTTTGATGCTTGGAGTGTGCGTTGGCGCGGTGGCATCGGGGCAAATTCGAGTCGATGTTGAAACTGGCGTCGTGCAAACCAACTTTTTCTCGCAATGGATGGCTCCGTTCCCATTCGCAATAGGTTTTTTCGTTCTGGCATTGTTTGCGTTTCTTGCGGCGGTTTACCTGGCATGGGAGGCGAAGGATCCAATGTTGAAGGATGATTTCCGGCAGCGCGCATTGTGGTCTGGGATTGCGGTGGCAGTGACGGCATTCGGTTCGCTCCTGCTTGCGGGTGATGGCGCCCCGATGCTGCGATCCGGCCTCGCGCAGTCATGGTGGGCATTGCCGTTCCAGTTGCTCACCGGCGCGGTGGCCGTCATGACACTCGCCGCGCTGTGGCTCAGGAAATTTCATGCGGCGCGCGTGCTGGCGATCAGCCAGGTGGCATTGATCATTTGGGGTTGGGGCTTTTCCCAGTTCCCATTCCTGGTTGCGCCGAACCTCACGTTCACCAACTCGGCCGCGCCTGATAACATCCTCCGCAGCCTCCTGATTGCGCTCGCGGCGGGCGCAGTGCTGCTGCTTCCCTCGCTGTGGTATTTGTTCCGCGTCTTTAAACGACGCGAGGACTAGGAGCAGGTTGACTGCCCTTTGCCGGCCGTTTACCGTCCCCCCTTCGATGAAAGTCACCCTGAATTGGCTCAAACAATACGTGGATTTTGACTGGACGGCAGACGAGTTGTCCGAACGCCTGACCATGCTCGGCCTTGAAGTGGAAAGCGTTCACAAAATCGCCGCCGAGTTCGAAGGAGTCGTCGTTGCAGAGGTGATCAGCCGCGACAAGCACCCGAATGCCGACAAGCTTTCGCTCTGCCGGGTCAACGATGGCAAGGGCGAACGCCAGATCGTCTGCGGCGCGCAGAATTTCAAGGCGGGTGACAAGGTCCCGCTGATTCTGCCCGGGGCTTCGCTGCCAATGAAGGCGGGCGACAAGGAACCATTCACCATCAAAGTGGGAAAGATCCGCGGAGTTGAATCACACGGCATGATGTGTTCCCCGCAGGAGCTCGGCTTGCCAGACGCCGTGGACGGTTTGCTCATCCTCCGCGAGGATGCCACGGTCGGCCAGCCCTTCGCCGAATACCTCGGGCGCAGCGGCAGCGATGTTGTTTACGACCTGGAAATCACGCCCAATCGCCCCGACTGGAACAGTGTGATTGGAATTGCCCGCGAGATTGCTGCGCTCACTGGCAATCCGCTGCGCTTGCCTGAAATTGTTTTGTCCCCATCCGAAGTTCGCGCTGCAGATCAAGTGGCTGTTCGTATCGAAGACGTCGAACGCTGCCCGCGTTACACAGCGCGAATCATCCGAGGCGTCAAGGTTGGGCAAAGTCCGGACTGGCTGAAGAACGCTCTGGAAAAAGTGGGGATTCGCAGCATCAGCAACGTGGTGGATGTCACCAACTTCGTGATGCTCGAAATCGGCCAGCCGCTGCATGCTTTTGATTATCACCTCATAGCGAAGGGCGCCGATGGCAAGCCGGCGATCGTGGTCCGCCGAGCGGTCGACGGCGAGAAATTCACGACCCTGGACGGGCAGGAGCGCACGCTCAGCAGTGACATGCTGTTGGTTGCCGATGAACAGAAGGGCATTGCGCTGGCGGGAATCATGGGCGGCCGGAACACAGAGATCAATGAGCAGACCGTCGATGTGCTGATCGAGAGCGCGTACTTCGAGCCCGCGAACATCCGCCGCACGAGCAAACGATTGGGATTGCGCAGCGATTCGAGTTATCGCTTCGAGCGCGGGGCCGATGCAGGGATCTGCGACTGGGCGAGCCAGCGCGCGGCCCAATTGATTCTGCAGACGGCGGGCGGGCAGCTCGCGAAGGACGCCGTGGATGTTCATCCGAATCCTCCGATTGCTCGCGAGATCCCGTTGCGCTTCCGCAGGACAAACGAATTGCTGGGAACAAACATCAGCGACGAACAGCAGGCGAATTATCTGCGCGCCCTTGGACTGGAACAACGTCAAGGACAAGCTGGCGTTCATTTTCGCGTGCCCAGCTTTCGGGTCGATATCAAGCGGGAAGTGGACCTGATCGAGGAAGTCGCACGCTTGCATGGGGTCGACAAAATTCCATCCACGCCGCCCCGAGGCGCAATTGGCCAGAACCCGTTCGATTCCGTCCACGATCAGCTTGCCGAAGCGCGCCGAGTGCTCTGCGGTCTTGGGCTCAGCGAGGCGCAGGGGCAGACACTCGTTCCGAAGTCTGAAATTAAAAATGCTGCATCGGGGGTTGGAATTGTCGGCCTCGCCAATCCCTTGAGTGCGGACATGGACGTCCTGCGCCCCACGCTCCTGACCGGCATGGTCCATGCACTCCGGCATAACGTCAGCCGCAAGAGCCATGATCTTGGCTTGTTCGAGGCAGGCCGTGTCTTTGGGTCCGCCAATGGCTTAATCAAGGAGGAACGCCGCATCGCGCTCG
Organism: Verrucomicrobiia bacterium; assembly: GCA_035629175.1. Taxonomy (NCBI): domain Bacteria; kingdom Pseudomonadati; phylum Verrucomicrobiota; class Verrucomicrobiia; species Verrucomicrobiia bacterium. The sequence continues at coordinate 16,025 of DASPIL010000023.1, forward strand.
CGCTCACTGGCCAGCGCAATCCGCTGTTCTGGAGCGGTGAGAATCGCGATGCAAAGATGGACATTTACGACTTGAAAGGCGTGCTTGAAGAATTTCTGGAGCAGTTTGGCATGCGTGGTGTTGTGTTCACGCGTCGGGCTGAGGGCACGGATCTGTTCCTTGAATCAGCCACCATTCAGCTGGGGAAGTTGTCCCTTGGCGAAATGGGGCAATTGCTGCCGGCGCTCGCCCGGCAATACGATTTGCGGGATCCCGTGTTCCTTGCGGAATTGAACCTCGACCAACTGCTGGCACGGCGAAATCCGGCGAAGTCGTTCAAGACGCTGCCCTCATTCCCATCGAGCCGGCGCGACGTTGCCATGCTCGTGGCGGACACCGTGACACATGAAGCCGTGCTGCAGGTCGTGAAGCAGACGCGGCCGGCGAACCTGGAGTCGGTGGACTTGTTCGATGTCTTCCGCGGCAAGAATGTTCCCGCCGGGCAAAAGAGCATGGCCTACGCGTTCACCTATCGGAATTCGGAACGAACGCTGACGGACATTGAAGTGAACGCGGCGCACGAAAAGCTCGTGGCGCAATTGAAGCAAACGTTGCAGGCGGCGATTCGGGAATCTTAACGATTCGCGGCTCAGGCTTTCGAACGGCGGCTGCGGCGTTCGTCACGGTGCCGGCGGTATTTGTCCCGCCCACGTTCAAACCATTTGCGCGCCTTTTTTACATAAAGGCGGGCCCAGGCGAATTCGCTTGCAAGGATCGCGAGCCCGAGGGGAATCACCACGAATGCCGGACCCGGCAGGAATAGCAACGCGAGGCCAACCAGGAGCACGACGCCCCCGACAATTCCAATGATGGTCTTGCGAACCGACGGCGACAGTGCGTCCAGGTGCAATATATGCCGCCACTTCGCAGAACCACTCCGTGCATGCGCGGGACCCATGCTCCAAGACTCGCCTGTAAACTGTGATCTGGAAATAGGGGAAACTCAGGGGGGGAGGATGGGTGCACGGACACGTTTCGAATCTGTCCGCCCCGCCGACAGCGGATCAAGCGTTTTGAAGCAGTCCTGCCGCGGCTCGAAGTTCTGCCTCGGAATGTGTTTTCTTCAATGCCTTGATCTGCTGATTCGCCAGCACATCACAACGTTCATTGTCGGCATGGCCCGCATGGCCTTTCAGCCATTCCCATTTCACGCGGTGTTGTGACGCGGCGGCGTCGAGGTCCTTCCAAAGGTCCGCGTTTTTTACAGGCTTCCTCTCCTGCGTGCGCCAGCCATTGCGCCGCCAGCCGTGAATCCAGAGGGTGATGCCCTTGCGAAGATATTCGGAATCGGTGAACAGCGTGACAGCACACGGTTCCTTCAGGGCGCGCAGACCCTCGATGGCTGCGCGCAGTTCCATTCGGTTGTTCGTGGTTGCGATCTCGGCGCCACACATTTCGCGGCAGTGGGAACCATAGCGCAACACCGCGGCCCACGCTCCCGGCCCCGGGTTTCCATGGCATCCTCCGTCCGTGTGGATGGTGACTTCCTTCACTGCCGGCTAAACGAGATGCCTCAGCCTGGGATTTTCCGCGAGCTTTTTCACGAGTTCCTTGATCTTTTGCGACTGGCTCTTGTGTGCCAGCAGAACCGCGTCATCAGTCTGCACAAGAATCGAATCGCGCAGGCCCACGACGGCGATAGGGGTCCGATGCCGCGTGCGGGCATCGAAGATGATGTTTCGCGCGGCATCCACGTGAACGAACTCACCGACCGCGCAATTGCCTTCGGGATCCACCTTCAAATGGCGCGACAGGGCGTTCCATGCGCCCAGGTCGTCCCAGGCAAACGCGCCGTCCGCACAGACAACGTTCTGCGCCTTTTCCATCAGGGCATAGTCGATGGAGATTTTCGGAATGACGGGATATTCCCTGGCGAGGACCCTTGCGAGTTTCACAGGCTGGGCCGCTGCCTTGAACCAGCGCTGGCAGGCTTCGAACATCTCGGGCTGATGTTTCTGCAGCGCCTCTGTGATCGTGACGAACGACCAAATAAACATGCCAGCGTTCCAGCGATATTGTCCGCTCGCGAGATACTCCGTGGCTTTCTCGAAGTTCGGTTTCTCAACAAACTGTTCCGCGCGATGGAAAACGGTCGTGTAAGACTTCACGCCGGCAGGCGGCGGCAACGGTTCGCCAACCCGTATGTAACCATAGCCCGTCGCGGGTTCGTTCGGTTTGATGCCGATGGTAATGATGGCCCGTCCGCGGCTCGCGAGGTCAAAGGAGTCGGACAGGATCTGCTGAAACTTTTTCGGCTCGGGAATGACGTGGTCGGCGGGCAGCACTGCCATGATGCCTGTGGTCGAGCGCGCGCCAACAATTGCTGCGCCGAGCGTCACCGCCGCGCACGTGTCGCGGCCGATCGGCTCTGCAATGACGTTCGCGCGCGGCAGTTTCGGAAGCTGCCTCCGCACTTCCGGCGCCTGTGCGGCGTTCGTGATGATGAGGACGTTCTTGAGGGGAACGAGTGGCGTAACGCGGTCAACTGCCTCCTGGAGAAAGGATCGGCGGCCCAGCAGCTTGATCAGTTGCTTCGGGGTTTTCTCGCGGCTTACAGGCCAGAACCGTTCCCCGCGTCCGCCTGCCATGATGATGACGAATCTGTCTTTGGGATCGGCTTTTGATTTCATTTACAAATACTGCTGGGTGGTGGATTGGAACCGTTCTGGATGGAACTAGACCTTTAAATGGGCCTGCTTGATGGCCTCGCTCAACGACTGCACAAACGCCGAAACGCGCTGAACGAGGTCGGGAGATTTCCCCTGTTCGGCGATCTGGTTGACGATGGCGCTGCCGACCACCACGGCGTCACCGTGGATCGCCACAGTTCGCGCCTGTTCAGGCGTCGACACGCCGAAGCCGATGGCGATTGGAAGCGTTGTGTGAGCCCGGATTCTGTTTGTCATTGTTCCGATGGTATCCGAGATTTTCTGCTGCATGCCGGTGACTCCTTCGCGCGAGACGTAGTAAATAAAACCGGCGGCGCGTTTTGCGATCAGTTCAATCCGGTCTTCAGGAGTTGTGGGAGCAATCAGGTAAATCTGGCAGAGCCCGGCTGCCTTCATCACCGACTCGTAGTTCACGCTTTCCTCGGGCGGCAGGTCCAGCACCAGCAGTCCGTCCACTCCTGCCTCTGCGGCATTCCTGACGAATTGTTCGAGCCCGACCTTGTGAATGAGATTGAAATAGATATAGAGGACGATCGGCAGCTGTGCATCCCGGCGGATCGCGGCGACGGTTTCAAGGACCTTCGCGGGCGTGGTGCCTGCCTCAAGCCCGCGTTGCGCGGCCAGTTGGTTGACGACGCCATCCGCGAGGGGATCGCTGAACGGAATCCCGAGCTCAAGCACATCCACTCCGGCTTTGTCGAACGCGAGGGCGAGGGAACGGGTGGCGGCGAGGTGCGGATCTCCGGCTCCGATGTAAACGACGAAACCCTTTTGGCCATCACGCTTCAATCGTGCGAAGCGTTCAACGATTCGGTTCATGTGGGCGCGAGTTTCGGGTTTCGAAATGCAGCGATCAAGCCCTGAGTGCGCGCAGCGCAGGTCTGCGAACCTGCTGTATCGCAACGTCTCGTCTGCTAGGCGATCCAACGCCCAGGAGGGAGCGAAACCCCAATACGGCACATCTGAAAGTCCGCGCTATGCCTGTTTGGACAGGACGAGCCGCAGCCCTTCGAGTGTAAGGTTCGGTTCCACTGCCGAAATTTCAGGAAGCTTTGCCGCGATCAACTTCGCGTACCCGCCCGTCGCAATGACCGGAAGCCGCCGCACGTTGAGTTCACGTTTCAAACCCGCGATCAGCTCGCGTACCAGACCGCGGTAACCCTGCACCGCGCCAATTAACATCGCCTGCTCCGTGCTCTTCCCAACCGAACTTGAGATTTCGCGGATCTTGATCTTTGGCAGCAATGCCGTCTTCTCGTGCAGGTAATCGGTCATCGCCGCCAATCCCGGCGCGATGATGCCGCCCACATATTCGCATCGGCGATTCACCACGTCGAACGTCACTGCGGTTCCGAAATCGACGACCACGACTGGCGCACCAAAGTGATGGCACGCCGCTGCGGCGTTGGCGAGGCGGTCGGGACCAATGCTATTGGGCCGCGGATAGTCAATGCCAACGACTTTCAGCGTTCGAGGTGTCAATTCCAGCGCATCCAGCTTCCACAACTGCCACACCGCTTTGAGAACCAGGGGCGTGGCTCGTGGCACAACGCTGCACAGCGCCGCGCCTGTGATGCGGCCGCGCCCTGCGAAATCCAGCAAGGCATCCCGCACGCCGCCATTGCGGAGTTCCGAGGTTGCCAGGTCCCGATGCTTGACGATGCGCTTGCCGTCTGCGAGGCCCACGTGGGTGTTTGTATTCCCGATGTCGAAGAGGATGAACATGCGTCTATTTCTCCAGCGTCACGTCTCCACCGATGATGGGTTCCAGGTGGCCGTGCTCGGATCGGACGAGCAACGCTCCTTCCGCGCTCAGGGATTCGGCGCGTCCGCGGATCTGTCGGGATCCCATGGCGATGCGAACGTTCTGCCCGATGGTGGTGCATTGAGATTCCCACTCATCCGCGACCGCGGCAAATTGCCCGGCGCAAATTCGGGTGTAATCGCGGTCGAGCTCGCGAAGGATTGCCACGGCCAATCCGGCACGCGATATCAGGCGTCCGCCCGCCTCCGCACGCAGCGACGTTGCCACCGCGCCAAGGTCGGGTGGGAATTCTTCAGTGGCGAGATTTACGTCCACGCCAATTCCCAGGATGACATATTTCACCTGATCCAGCTCGGCGTTAAGTTCAGTAAGAATTCCCGACACTTTCTTTTTCCGGATCAAAATATCGTTTGGCCATTTGATATCCGGCTTCAGTCCCGTCTCCATGCGGATCGCACGCGCCAGCGCTGTGGCGGCAGCAACGGTCAACTGCGTCGTCTGTTGAGGTCGCAACTTCGGTCGGAGCAACACAGAGAACCATAGTCCTTTTCCACGAGGTGACATCCAGCGCCTGCCGAGCCGTCCGCGGCCGCGGGTCTGCGATTCGGCGAACACCACGGCGCCTTCCCGGACGCCATCACGCGCGAGTTTCTCGATGATGTCATTGGTGGACGTTGTTTCCTGAAACACCTGGATATGCCGGCCGACGATCGTTTCCTTTCCAAGCCGCGCCATCAAATCGTCCGCGTGAAGTGAATCGGGAGAGCTGGTCAGGTGATATCCGAGGTGCGGGCTCGCCTCGATTTCGTAGCCCAGCTTCCGGAGTTCCTCGATTCGGGCCCAGATGGCAGCGCGGCTGATTCCGAGTTTCTGCGACAACTCGGCCCCCGAAACCGAGCCGTTGGAAGCCTCGCGCAACGCGTGGAGGATTTTGGCGTCAGTGGTCACGCGGGCGTGTCGGTTGTGTTACGAAGTCCAGGCCGATGTCGACAGCCCGCGCGGAATGTGTGAGGGCGCCAACAGAAATGAAATCGACACCTGTCTCCGCAATGGCGCGCACTGTTCCGAGGTTCACGCCGCCGCTCGCCTCCGTCTGGCAAACGCCGCGGCATATCTCCACCGCTGCGCGAAGGATTTCCGGCGCCATGTTGTCGAGGAGAACGATGTCCGCGTTTGCTGCTGCGGCCTCCGCCACCTGCTCCAGCGTATCGGCTTCCACTTCCACCTTGAGGTTTGGATAAGCCTTGCGAGCCCGTTGAATGGCTGCGGCGACAGCGTTTCCCTCCGTCTGTCCGACCGCTGCGAGATGGTTATCCTTGATGAGAACCATGTCGAACAGTCCGAAGCGGTGATTCCTCCCGCCGCCGCATGCAACGGCGTATTTCTCAAATCGCCGCCAGCCCGGGGTTGTTTTGCGCGTGTCGAGAATGTGCGCGTGCGTTCCCTCGACCGCCCGCACGAATCGGTCCGTGAGCGTCGCGATACCCGAGAGCCGTTGCACAAAATTCAGCGCGATCCGCTCGCCCGTCAGGATCGATCGAGCCGTGCCGGAGAGGCTCAGGAGAACCGCGCCTGCCTCGATGTGCGCGCCATCCTGCACGTGTTTCTCAATCTGCAGGGATCCGGGCTGCTGGCGAAAGGCTGTCTCGGCCAAGGCTAATCCCGCAACAGTGAGCGGTTCGCGGGCGCGCATCACAGCGGAAGCCACGGCATCGGCCGGAACCGTTGCCAGCGTTGTGGCGTCGCCGTGGCCAATGTCCTCTGCGAGGGCTTCGCGCACGGCAGAATTAATGTCATCAGGATCCAGCGGTTGCACTGGCCGAGCATGGCCCAAACCCTTGAACGCGCGAAAGTCAATTGTTGGCACAGCATGTTTGGAAGCCGGCGCTACCGTGTTGGGGGTAATTCCCCCTTCCTCGAGCAGGCGCAGAACTTAGACTGGTCGCGCTCGTGAAAACCCGCGACATACAGCTCCATTCGCCAGGACCTTCGCGCGCCATGGGCGAGCGTGGCGATGGCGTGCGGTTGCCGGTGCATCGCAGATTGCCTGTGGGGGCAGAGGTGCGGCCGGGAGGCGGTGTTCATTTTCGCGTTTGGGCGCCCAAATCCCAATTTGTTGCAGTCAAATTCGGCAACGATCAGCCCGAACTGGAAGCAACCTCTGTCGAGCTGGAGGCAGAAGGGACAGGATACTTTTCCGGACTGATCGAGGAAGCCGCTGCCGGCATGCTCTACAAGATACAGCTCGACTCTGGAGTTTTTCCAGATCCTGCATCGCGATTCCAGCCTGAGGGGCCGCACGGTGCTTCACAGGTTATCGATCCCGGATTGTTTCATTGGACGGACTCCGCCTGGAAAGGACGTGGCCGTGAAGGGCATGTCATTTACGAATTGCACATTGGAACCTTCTCGCCTGACGGTACTCTTGCCGGGGCTCTGGGTGAGTTGCAGGAACTGGCAGGACTTGGAATTACCACGGTGGAATTGATGCCGGTTGCTGAGTTTCCCGGACGTTTTGGCTGGGGATACGATGGAGTGGGGCTTTTCGCACCCACGCATTTATACGGCGAGCCAGACGACTTGCGGCGGTTTGTGAATCGCGCGCACGAACTCGGGTTGAGCGTGATACTTGACGTCGTTTACAATCACCTCGGACCTGATGGAAACTATCTCAAGGAATTCTCGAACGATTACTTTACGGATCGCTACGCCAACGAATGGGGTGAGCCGCTGAACTTCGATGGCCCTGACAGCGGGCCGGTCCGTGAGTTTTTCATCGCGAATGCCGGATACTGGATTGACGAGTTCCACTTCGACGGCCTGCGGCTGGATGCGACTCAGCAAATTTTCGACAGCTCGGAAGACCACGTGATAGCTGCGCTTGCACGGAGGGTGAGAGAAGCGGCGCCACATCGTGCAACCTTCATCGTCGCTGAAAACGAATCCCAGGATGCATGGATGGCGCTCTCACAGGACAAAGGCGGACATGGCGTTGATGCCCTGTGGAATGATGATTTTCATCACGCCGCACGGATCGCGTTGACGGGCCGCAAAGAGGCTTATTACAGCGATTATTCGGGAACACCGCAGGAATTCATCTCAACTGCGAAGCACGGCTACCTGTATCAGGGACAGTGGTATTCGTGGCAGAAGAAGAATCGCGGCGCATCGGCGCGCGGGCTGCATCCGAACCAGTTCGTCACGTTCATCGAGAACCACGATCAGGTGGCGAATTCCCTGCGGGGAATGCGCGTGCACCAGTTGACAAGCCCGGGCAAGCTTCGGGCGATGACGGCGTTACTGCTGCTTGGACCGGGAACACCGATGTTGTTCCAGGGACAGGAATTCGCAGCGTCGGCGCCTTTTCTTTATTTCGCGGACCACAATCCCGAGCTGGCGCGCTGCGTTGCGGAAGGTCGGAAGAAATTCGTCGAGCAATTTCCAAGTGTTGCCTCCGCGGAATCAACCGCCTTCCTGACGGATCCACAGGCCGAAGAGACATTCGCGCGCTGCCGCCTGGACCTGAGCGAACGCGAACGGAATGCGCCGGTTTACACGCTTCACCGGGATCTGTTGCGGCTGCGTCGCGAGGACCCGGTTCTAAGCCTTCCACGGGCCGGTGGAGTGGATGGAGCGGTGATTGGATCTGAAGCATTCTTGTTGAGATTTTTTGGCGAGGGAGGTGCCGACAGGCTCCTGTTGGTTAACTTCGGCAGGGATCTGCAGCTGCCATCCTTGTCAGATCCGCTGGTTGCCCCGCCCGCAGAGGGCGAATGGCATTTGATGTGGTCGAGTGAGAATCCAAAATACGGCGGTTCGGGCACACCGTCCCTGCAAACGGAGAATGGCTGGTGCATTCCCGGGCAGGCTGCAGTGTTGCTGGGACCGCGAAAGGACGTTGCCCATGACACTTGAAATAGACTTCCAGAGAGCCCTTTCATCGCTTGTCTCCGACCGCAGGGGCGAAGGCGTGACGCGGATCGCCAACGGGTTCTTTCGCAGCATTACGCCATCGAGCCGTTCTGCAAGCCTTCCAACGCCTGTCAAATCGCGCCGGCTGAAGCTGCGCCTCGGTTCCGGTTTCTGATGTGTCGGCACAGCGAAACGCATGCAGAAATTGATCCGCCGAATAGAATTGGATGCTGCGCATCCCGACGAAGCACGAAGGTTTCTGAACCAGGAATGGCTGGTTACCAACGGCCTGGGCGGTTATGCATCTGGGACTGTTTCCGGCGCGGTGACCTGGCGGTATCACGGGTTGCTGATTGCGGCTCTCCCAGCGCCGCTTGGACGCGTGGTGATGTTGAATCACCTTTCCGAAACCGTCATCACGCCCGATGGAAAGCGCGTGCTGCTCGGCGGCGTGGAAACTGCGCCGGAAGCTGATCCTTCTGATTGTCCATTTTCCTGCATCACGGAGTTTCGTCTCGAAAACCAGATGCCCATCTGGAGATACCAGGTGGGATCAATCGTCATCGAAAAGCATCTCGTCCTGCTTCAGGGACAGAACACGGTTCACGTCGGCTATCGCCTCCTGAGCGAGCACTCCGGCCTGAAACTTGAGTTGCGGCCTGCCATGCATTTTCGCGGGCACGAGCATTCTGTGAGCGAAGCGCCGCGGCGGGATTATCGGTTGCAAGTGGAGAACGGCAGATTCGAAGTGCACGCGGGCGATCCCGTTCCTCCATTGCGATTCGTGCTGCGCGGCGTCGACGGGGCACCATTCACCTACGACGGCGGAGCACCGCGTGAGATTTTTTATCAGCGCGATGCGGAGCGTGGTTATGAGGCTAAGGGGAAATTATGGAGTCCCGGCAATTTCAGTGTTCAGCTGCACCCCCAGAAATCGGTGACCTTGATTGCCTCGACAGAGCCGTGGCACGCCATGCTTGCGTTGTCGCCGGAGGAGGCCGTGGATTTTTATCTTCAGCGCAGGGCGCGGTTGATTCGAATGGCGCATCCAAAGGCGCAGGATCCCCCCGCTGCAGACCTTGTGCTCGCTGCAGACCAATTCATCATCGAACCTGTTGGACGCCTTCAGGATTCCGCCCGTGCCCGCGCCGCGGGTGACGAGGTGCGGACTGTGATCGCGGGTTACCATTGGTTCACCGATTGGGGACGCGACACCATGATCAGCCTGGAGGGATTGACGCTCACGACGGGACGGCAGGTCGAGGCGGGCTGGATCTTGCGAACCTTTGCGCATTACACGCGCGAAGGCTTGATCCCTAATTTGTTTCCAGAAGGCGCGAACCAGGGATTGTATCACACCGCCGATGCGACGCTGTGGTTCTTTCACGCGGTCCACCGATACGTTGAGATCACGGGCGATCGGGACACCCTGCGGCATATTCTGCCCAAGCTGATGGATGTCGCGGAGCATCATTTGCGCGGCACGCGGTTCGGGATAGGAGTCGATCCCAATGACGGCCTGCTGCGGCAGGGAGCCCCTGGGTATCAGCTCACGTGGATGGATGCGAAGGTAGAGGATTGGGTGGTGACTCCCCGCCGTGGCAAGGCGGTCGAGATCAACGGTCTGTGGTACAACGCGCTGTGCCTTCTTGCGGGCTGGCTCGCGGAGGAAGGCGAGATAGAAAAGGCGGAACGGTACGCGGGGCATGCAAAGCAAGCGCGTGAATCGTTCAACCAACGGTTTTGGTGCGCGGAACGGAACCATCTTTACGATGTCATTGACGGCGAGCAGGGGAATGATCCCGCATGCCGGCCGAATCAGCTGCTCGCGTTTTCGCTGACTCACGCCGTCCTGGAACAGTCACGCTGGAAGGCCGTTCTGGAAGCCGTTGAACGAAATCTTGTCACGCCAGTGGGCCTTCGCTCGCTAAGCTCCGACCACCCCGATTACAAATCGAAATACTTTGGCGATCTGCGGGCACGCGATGCAGCTTACCACCAGGGGACCGTCTGGGCATGGCTGATTGGACCCTTCATTGACGCCTGGTTGAAAGTGCACCCGGACGATCGCCGCGGAGCGCGTGAGTTCCTGAAGGGTTTTGCCGCGCATTTGAATGCGGGGTGCGTCGGATCCATCAACGAAGTGTTTGACGCCGAAGAGCCGTTTACGCCCCGCGGATGCATCGCGCAGGCGTGGAGCGTGGCGGAAGTATTGCGATGCTGGGTGAAAACATCGGACCCAGGCGAGGCAGTTACAAAATGACCAGGAAGGTGTCAAAAGTCCCGGATTGCTGATGCAGCAGAGATCATAGAAGGCCGCAGCTTACACGTCGGCCGATTCGAGCAGCGCAACGGGGAAACGCCGCAGCACGGCGCTAATCGCGAGAGCTTTCTCCGCGTTCAACACCTCTCCAGTGAACACGTTGCGATAGCGGAGATTCAGATCGCCCGGCAACGTGAGGAAAGTGTCCTGCCAGAGGTCTCCCAACGGAGGGACTTCGCGGCCAGCTGTAAGTTTCGCAACAAGGCGAGGAACCACTGCGATGAGACTCCGTCTGCCGTGCCTGCGGGCGAAGGCGCATACATGGCCTTCGAGCGGTCCAACACCTTTCAGCGGAACGTATGAACCCTGCGCGAACAGCTCGCGTGCGCGTTGACGCAGATCCAATGCACGCCAGGTCACAAAGAGCTTGGCTCGAGCCGACGCATCAACTTCCGGGATTGTCGCCCCGTCTCTGAACGATTGTCTCAAGTCCCCCAGTAATCGTTGACGAAGGTCGAAGTCAACGGCCCGGCGATTATCCGGATCGACGAAACTGAAATCCCAAAGTTCAGTTCCCTGGTAAATATCCGGCACTCCAGGCGAGGCGAGTTTCAAGACAGTTTGACTGAGGGAATTGACCCTCCCGAAAAATGCGACCCGCGCAGCAAACTCCCGAAGCTCCAACAGAAACACGTTATCCGCAGACTTCGAGAGAATGGCATTAATGAATGCCTCGACGGCAGTTTCGTAATCGATGTTCGGCTCGAGCCAATTCGTATTCGTCTTGGCCTCACGAAGTGCTTTGAGGGCGAAGGCCTTCGTGCGATCGCGAAACGAATCGAGCTCACATTCTTCTTCGGGAAACGCCCCAACAAGGCTTTGCAGGAGCAGATATTCATCATTGGCAGATGGCGCAGGTTGGTCGCCGACGCGCTGCTTCCACCTCCAATTCAGCTTGCGCCAGCGAAGTGCGATTTCAGCCCACTCGTCCGTGAGTTCCGACAAAATATTGATGCGCGCGCGCGCGTCCTCGCCCCGTTTTGTATCGTGCGTGGAAGTTGCCAGCAACGTATGCGGCCAGTGTTCCGCGGCATGGCGGTTCGCTTCGTGAAATGCGTCGACGCTGCAGCCGAAACGGCCAGGTTCGCCGCCGACTTCGTTCAACGAAATCAAACGGTTGAAGTTATAGAAGGCAGTATCCTCGAGGCCCTTCGCCATCACGGGTCCAGTGAGTTGTTGGAAACGCAGAATGAATTCCCAGGCTGATTCCTGTGCAGCCGAATCCGTCGACGGCAACAATTCAAGGGTGAGCAACCCCTCCAGAAAGCCGAGAACATCAGCGCTGGGTCCGCTGCGCTGCTGACGGGCTTCGTCAAATGCGGCACGAATGACAGCAAGGTCTTGCGGTCCAGGCGCAGAGTCGCCCTTGGTTAAATACGTGCGGTACACGGGAAATGCGGCGATCATCTCGTTCAGCACGGAACGGCATTGCTTGAGCGTCAAATCCCGTCCGCCGCGGCTGACACTGGCGACGGCGTGGAGGCGTCGTGCAAGAGATTCCCACTCGCTCGTCAACGACAACTCCAGGATCTGCTTTTTGCTCCGTCGCACAAGAGCAGGAAAATCGGTGAGAACAGCGCTGTCCTGCCCGGAACAGAAGTTCTCGTAGAGTTCCGTCATGCGCGCTTCGTTGCTTGCATCCACGAACACGCCATTCAGCCGGTTCAGGAAATCGTATCCCGTGGTTCCGGCCACAGGCCAATCTTTCGGCAGGCGCTCGTCGCCTGAGAGGATCTTTTCAGCAACGACGTAAAGAGGCCCGCCCTCGGAGCCGTGGCATTCGGCGTTACCCGTTTGCAATCGGCGGAAATATTCGCGCGGATCGCGAAGCCCATCCGGGTGATCGATGCGCAGACCCGTGATCGCACCTTCGCGAAGCCATCTGAAAACCACTTCGTGTGTGGCGGCGAAAACTTCGAGTTCCTCCATTCGCAATCCCACCAGTTGGGTGACGTCGAAGAATCGGCGATAGTTGATTTCCTCGGAGCCGACGCGCCAGAACGCGAGGCGATACGCCTGTTGATCGAGAATGTGGTGCAGGTCATCGAAGGATTTGGGGCGGTCCGGCTGTCCGTTCAGTTCCCGCAGCAACGCGTTTACAGCAGCGACGTCGCCCGCCTGAATTGCTGCCGCCAATTTCGGCGGAATGGTTGACTTCCGAATGGGAAACTCGTGCTCAAAATAAGCGAGGGATATACGGCCGTTGTTCCCCTTCAACTGCAGTTCTCCGCGTTCCAGGACTTTGCCGTAATGGTCGCCCAATACGGGCAGCAGGACCTTGTTCCGCAATGACCGATTTGGGGGATTCCAGTCGATGTCAAAGAACGCGGCATATCGGGATTCGTGGCCATTCTCGAGCACATCGAGCCACCAGCCGTTGGACAGCGCGGCGCCCATATGGTTGGGAACCATGTCCAGCACCATGCCGAGGCCGTTTGCCTTTCGAGCACGGGTAAAATCGCCGAACTGTTCTTCCGTGCCGACGCTGGCGTTGATGGCCGTGAAACAGCAGACATCGTAGCCATGGGTGCTTTCTGGTCCTGCCTGGAAGAGCGGTGAGGCGTAGATGTCGGATATTCCCAGTTCGCGCAGGTAAGTGAGAATTGCTGTGGCGCTTTCGAGGGTGAATTCGCGATTGAACTGCAGCCGGTAGGTTGCAGATGGAACTTTCGAGATTGTGCTGGGACGCGGAGCCGTGTTCATGACGCCGCCGAAAGTTTCCCGGCCTGCCGGTCCTTTGACACTGGACAAAACACCTACCTTTGCGAGGGAAAACACTGAAATGAGCACTTGCTTTCCCGGGGCCGTTCGCTACTTTGCTCGGCTCCCGTTCCGGCAGACCGGCGCGGAACCAAGTTACGTTTTACAGACCTCGATTATGGCAACAGCAAACGACCTTCGACGCGGGATGGCGATCAATTACAACGGCGACATCTGCGTCGTCCTCGATTTCCAGCACCGCACCCCTGGAAACCTCCGCGCCTTCGTTCAGGCGACCCTTCGCAGCATCCGCACGGGAAAGTCCTCGGACATCCGCCTGAGCTCGACCGAGCGGATTGAGCCGATTCCGATGATCACAACGAAGATGGAATTCAGCTACAAGGATGGCCAGGACTACGTTTTCACCAATCCAGAGACATACGAGACCGTCACGCTGACTCCTGAACTCGTCGGCGACGCAAAGGATTACCTGGTTGAGAATGCGTCGGTCACCGTGACGTTTGTCGAAGAAAAGGCGGTTTCGATCGAGCTGCCGTCGAGCGTTGTCCTGACCGTTACGGATGCACCCGAGGGGATTCGTGGTGATTCGGCGAACAACGTGCAGAAGCCCGTCACATTGGAAACGGGAATTACCGTTCAGGTGCCGCTCTTCATCAAAACGGGCGAAAAGCTCAAAATCGATACCCGCACCGGGAAGTACATGGAACGCGCCTGATTTCGCTGCTGGATCAGCCAGGATTGCAAGCCCGCCTGTTGGCGGGCTTCCTTTTTCCGCCAACCCAAGAATTGCTTTTCATCACAGTTTCTTTCAGCTAATCCTGCCCGCATGGTCGAGCCGCTCCACAAAGGTGAACAGGTCTTCAGGGGAATACCTGTGTCAGCCGGCGTGTGCCGCGGGAAAATCCTCGTTTTCGGCAAATCGACCCACTCCATCGGCCGGCGCCCTGTCGACCCCGCGGAGCTTGCCGAGGAAGTCAGCCGGCTCGAACGCGCGCTCGTGCAGACGCGGCAGGAATTGCTCGAGGTGCAGCGCCGTGTCAGCGACGCAATGGGAGCGTCGGAAGGGAGCATTTTTGACGCGCACCTGCTTGTCCTCGAGGACCGCACGCTCATCGACGAGGTCGTGAGGCTGGTTAATCGGGACAAGGTGAATGCGGAGTTTGCATTTCATACGGTGGCAGAGCGCTATGCTGCGACGCTTGCGGCGATCGAAGACGATTACCTGCGTGAGCGCGCAACGGACATGCGCGATGTTACCAATCGCGTATTGAACAACCTGATGGGGCACCAGGATCATGCGGACTTGAAGCATCTCAAGGAGCCCTGCATCGTCATCAGCCACGATCTGACACCGTCTAACACGGCGCAATTGGATCGCAGCAAGGTTCTCGGTTTCGCGACAGATATCGGAAGCCGAACCTCGCACACCGCCATCATGGCGCGTTCCCTGCGCATTCCCGCGGTAGTTGGATTGAAGGGCGCCAGTGAGCAATTGGAATCAGGTCAGTATGCGCTTCTGGATGGCTTTAATGGAATCGTCATTGTCAATCCAACAGACCAGACGCTGTTCGAGTATGGGCAGCTGATTCGGAAGCAGGTGACCCTGCAGGAGAAACTGCGCGACATTCTGTTGAAGCCGGCCGTGACGCTCGATGGCCACCGCGTCTTTCTTTCGGCGAACATCGAACAGGCCTCCGATGCCGAAGCCGTTACAGCGAATGGCGCTGAAGGGGTGGGATTGTTTCGCACGGAGTATCTCTTTATCAACCGCGACTGCCTGCCCACGGAGGAGGAACAGTATCAGGCCTATCGAACAGTTGCCGAGAGCCTGAAGCCGCATTCAGTGGTCGTCCGGACATTCGACCTCGGCGGGGACAAGTTTTTGTCGCATTTGCAGGTGCCGACCGAGATGAATCCGTTTCTCGGCTGGCGGGCCATTCGTTTCTGCCTTCAGGAACGTGATATTTTTCGAAACCAGTTGCGCGCCATTTTGCGGGCCAGTGCCCACGGCAACGTGCGAATGATGTATCCGATGATCTGCGGCCTGGACGAATTGAACCAAGCGAACGCCTTGGTCGAGGAATACAAGGCGGAACTGCGCGCCGAAGGGGTGGCCTTTGACGAGCACATTGAGATTGGTGCAATGATTGAGATTCCCTCGGCGGCGCTGATCGCGGATTCGCTGGCAAAGCGGGCGCGCTTTTTCAGCATTGGCACGAATGACCTGATTCAGTATTCGCTCGCCGTCGATCGGATGAATGAAAAGATCGCGCACCTCTATGAGCCGACGCATCCGGCGATCATTCGGTTGATCAAACTGACGGTCGACGCAGCGCGTAAGGAGAAGATTCTGGTCAGTGTTTGCGGCGAAATGGCAGGCGATCCTGTATTGACGCCGTTGCTGCTGGGGCTTGGAGTCGATGAACTGAGCGTCGCACCACCAGTGGTTTCTCAGATTAAGTTCATGATCCGCCGGCTGAAGCTCACAGAGGCTCAGGCGCTTGCAGAGTTCGCCCTGAGTTGCGAGTCCGCGGCTGAAATTCTTGCACGGTGCCAGGCCCTCGCCCGCGAGGCGGCACCCAGTCTGTTTGAAAACAAGCTTTGATTCTGTTTGCGGACCCGAACGGGTGACGGCTTTTGCATTGCCCTGGCGCCGATTCCTTTCTTCAATTCGCAGCCGTTCGTGCGCGGGGATTGAACACCACCCGGTCTCGCGCGGCCTTCGTCTGATCCTGATGCAGCCGCTCAGCACATGTGCAAGGTGGAAGCTATATTAACCCGTGAACTTTGATCCAAACCTTCACCCGCATCGCCGATTCGACCTCTTGAGCGGCGATTGGGTTCTTGTTTCTCCTCATCGAACACAGCGTCCCTGGCAGGGGCAGCGCGAAGCGGGCTCGGCGGAAACGCGGCCAGCTTATGATCCGCAGTGTTATCTCTGTCCTGGAAATCAACGGGCCGGGGATGCCCGCAATCCCGCGTATACTCGGCCGTATGTCTTCCGAAACGATTTCGCTGCGTTGCTGCCCGACACGCCTCCCGAAACGGTGGAAGGGCACAGGTTGTTTGTCTCAAAGCCCGTTCAAGGCGAGTGCCGCGTGATCTGTTTTTCGCCTCGTCACGATCTCACGCTCCCGGAAATGGCCGTCGATGATATTGCAGGCGTGGTGGACGTGTGGGCGGCGCAGATCAACGAACTGGGGGAGAAATACCGATGGGTTCAGATCTTCGAAAACAAAGGAGCGGTGATGGGTTGTTCAAACCCGCATCCGCATGGCCAAATATGGGCTGGCGATTTCATTCCACGCCTCGTCGCTCCGGAAATCACAACGCAGGGCGAATACATGCGAAAGCACGGAGCTCCGTTGCTCATCGACTATGCCGAGGCGGAAATAAAGTCGGGCGAACGGGTCATCGAAGCAAACGATCACTGGCTGATGGTGGTGCCGTACTGGGCAGTGTGGCCATACGAGTTGTTGCTGATGCCATTGCGATCGGTGCAGCGATTGCCTGAGTTGACGTCGCTGGAACGACGAAGCCTTGCGGAGATTCTGAAACGCAGCCTGACGCGCTACGACAATTTATTCGAAACGAGTTTCCCTTACTCAATGGGATGGCACGGGGCTCCGACGGGCGGCGAACAATACGAGGGATGGCAGTTACACGCCCATTTTTATCCGCCCTTGCTGCGTTCGGCGACCGTTAAGAAGTTCATGGTCGGTTACGAGATGCTCGCCGAGCCGCAACGGGATCTCACCCCCGAACAGGCGGCAGTTCGTCTGCGCGAGACTTCACTCCGGCATTTCAAAGCCGCCCGATAGCAAACCTGCTACTTCGGCTGTGGAGTGGCTTTCAGCGTCTTTTCGACCTTGTCGACCTTGGGCTTGATGACGGCGCGACTATAGCCCTTGTCCGGATTGTTGTTGTAGTAATTCTGGTGATAATCCTCAGCGCGGTAAAATTTCTCCAAGGGTGCGATCTGGGTGACGATTGGATCGCGGAAGCGGCTCTGCGCCTCCGTTTTCGACTTTTCAACGACGGCCTTTTGCTGGTCGTTGTTGTAGTAGATGACTGAACGATATTGCGTTCCGACATCCGCTCCCTGCCGGTTCAAAGTGGTGGGATCGTGGGCATCCCAGAAATGAACGAGCAGCCGTTCCAGAGACAGCACGGCCTGGTCGTATCCCACCTGCACCACCTCGGCATGGCCTGTTGTTCCTGAACATACCTGCTCATACGTTGGGTTCGGTGTCTTCCCCCCGGAATAGCCACTCACAATCGATTTGACGCCAGGAACCTTCTGAAAAACGGCCTCCACACACCAGAAGCAGCCGCCTCCCAAAACAATAGTTTCCACTTGGTTCGTATTCATAAGTTGACCCCGGGCCGGATGGTTTGCAGCCATCCCCAGAAAAAAGAAAAGCAGCAGGCAGCGGACGGCCCATGCGGTAAATGTATTCATTGGTTACGGCTAAGCGGTATCGTTGGTTCCATCTAAGCCGGTCATTTCTGTACCGGACGTTTCCAACTGCGACAGGTTTTCTTCTCGCAAGGGACTCGAGATTGCATGTTCCTGGTTCAGCCACTTGCCTAAATCCAGGAGCTTGCATCGGGACGAACAAAATGGCGCCGATTTTGCCTCGAGCCAGTTCCCAACACGCCTGCAATGGGGGCAGCGCACCTGCATTTTCAATTGCGATCGGTGGAAATGGCGGGATTCAACTCGCGCTGATTTGCCGCAATCGGGCTCGGTTTCGCCAGCAGGTCGAGATAGTCAACCATGATGCGTTGCGCTTCCTGCAGATACGCTGCGTTCCAGTCAAATGTCAGAAGCTTCTCTTCGTCGTCCTCGTCGTCTTTCGCAACGTGATCTCCGAGCGCCGCGCTCAGTTCCATCATTTCGTCCAGCTCAGCACTGGCAACGGTGTTTGTCTTTTGGAGCGGGGCAGGCAGGCCTGGAAGTTCGGCTTGCTTGAGTGTCAATTCGTAGACTTTCTCTTCGGATTCCTTGCGCGCCCGGAGTTCCTTGTCTCGCGCTTTCTGCCGCTGCTCAGCTTCTTCCTGCTCCTTGATCCGCTGCTGCTCGTTGAGAGAGATGGTCCGATCGGCCTGCGCCTTGCGGTATTCTTCAATATCCTCGCGGATGTAAACAAAATCCTGATTTGTGGAGATTCTATGCGTGAAGCGTTTAAGCAGTTCCGCCAGGTACGGTTGGACCGTATTGACTGGCGTGTATTTCGCACTGCTGATTTCGTCCCACGGCATCGGATTGTCGAGGGCCCGCTCTCCGATGTCTTTCGAGTAGTTGAAGCGCGATGGCAGCACGATGTCGGGATTGACACCTTCCAATTGCGTGGAGCCTCCGCTGGCGCGGTAAAACTTGCGGATGGTGAACTTTAATGCGCCAGGTTCAGGATCTGTTTCGCTAAGGCGCATGAGCGGCCGCAAGGACTGGACAGTCTGGACCGTGCCCTTGCCGTGAGTCGAGATGTCGCCCACGATCAGGGCTCGTCCATAATCCTGCAAAGCTCCCGCGACGATCTCGGATGCGGAAGCGCTGAAGCGGCTCGTGAAGACGATGAGTGGTCCGTCGTAGGCCACGGATGAGTCTGTGTCTTTGTCCACCTGAACTGTACCGTCCATGTCACGGACCTGCACGACGGGGCCTTCCTTGATGAACAATCCCGTCACCTTGATCGCTTCCTCCAGTGATCCTCCACCGTTGTAACGGAGATCCAGAATCACGCCTTTGACATTCTCCTGCTTGAACTTGGACAGGAGCTTGGCCACGTCGATGGACGTATATTTGCCCAGCACATCTTTTCGCGCAGCCGCGGAGCCATCCAGCATGGGTGCATAGAACGAAGGAAGGGTGATGACGCCGAGCCGGGTAACGCCCTTGCCATTTGGCATGTCGATGATCCGTCCCTTGGCTGCCTGGTCTTCCAGCGGGATTTCGTCGCGGATCAGGGTGATTTCCGTGCGCTCGGACTTCTTGCCTGCGGGCGCAAGTGTGAGCCGGACCAGGGTGCCCTTCGGCCCGCGAATCATCTGGACGATTTTCGTAAGGTCCATATCGACGACATCCACGGGCGCTGCGTTGCTTTGTGCGACGGCGACGATGAGATCTTCCGCATTGATTTTCTTGCTCTTCATGGCGGGGCCGCCAGGGAGCAGTTTGGCGACCTTGCAGTATCCGTCTTCCGCGCGGAGTTCTGCTCCAATGCCAAAGAGTTGCAGGTTCATGCTGATCTTGAACTGTTCGAGCTGTGTGCGGTTGAAATAGTCCGAATGCGGATCGTAAACACGGCTGAGCGCCGTCAGGTAAATGCCAAGGATGTCATTCTTGTCCCAGTCGGCGAACCGCTTCAGGGCGCGCGTGTTGCGATGGCTGAGGGTATCGACAATCTTGTCGTGCAGCGGGACTTCAGGCTCGGCGTCTGGCTTTGATTCTCCCTTGTCGGCTTTGGCCTTCTTATCCTGCAGGGTCAATTTCTCCTGCAAGTATTCAAATCGCAGCCGTTGGCGCCACAGTTCACGAGCTTCGTTGAGATCCGCGGGATACGGTGATTCGCGCCGGTCGACGGCGATGCGCTCGTCTGTGTTGAACTCGAACTTTTCCTTCTTGAGCAGTTCGTCGACGTATTCGACCCGCTCACGCAGCCGCTCAATGTAGCGTCCGAATACTTCAAAGCCGGGGCTGACATCGCCCGTGCCACTGCGGGTGACCAGCATGTTGTCCAGATTCGTCCGATAACGATCGAAGCCGTTCAGATCGGACTGGAGGAAATGCATGTGTTGCGGGTCCAATGCTTCAAGATAGCTGTCCAGGAACT
The DNA here is from genome assembly GCA_035629175.1 of Verrucomicrobiia bacterium. Taxonomy (NCBI): domain Bacteria; kingdom Pseudomonadati; phylum Verrucomicrobiota; class Verrucomicrobiia; species Verrucomicrobiia bacterium. The sequence goes on from DASPIL010000023.1 coordinate 36,290, forward strand.
GACTGGAGATGCGATCGTCGAACGGCTGATGGGAGTAGTGATATTTCTGGAGGAGGTAAGCGGTCCAGAAGGCAATCTGGCCATCCTCCGCCTCGGCGCGCGGGAGCCGCCAGCTGTTTGTGGTCGGCGCGACGGTGTCCGGAGTGTCGGCGGCAACGGAGAAGCACAGTCCGGTCGCACCGACGAATGCGAGCAGCCAAATGCGTGCTCGGAAAAGTGTGGGATGGATCATTTTTGTAAAAAGTCGCAAAACCATAGCATAGCTTGGACGGAATGCAGCAAGAAGTGTTCAGAGTTTCCGCCCGCCACGGGCGATCAATTTGCGGGAAAGTGGCGGGAGTGGCGGGGCTCGAACCCGTAACCTCTGCCGTGACAGGGCAGCGCTCTAACCAATTGAGCTACACCCCCGCAAGGGGAGCGCGAACTTAGGGAAATCCTCGTTCGTCGTCAAGCGCGCTGCCGGAAATTTCTGTGAAAACTTCTTCGAGAACATGCTTGGAAATATTCGGGCAGCAGACGCCAAGGAGGTGGGGGTGGGGAACCCCGCTGAAGAAACGTACTGCTACCCGAACAACCCAAGTGTATGAACGGAGATTGGTTTGTCAACTGGCCCCCAGCTCTAAATTGTTGCTCTGCACGAGTTTCATGCGAAGACACGCGTTCGTTTTTGCCTGTATTCCGGCGGTTCCCGCGACTCGACTTCAAAGGCGATTTTTCATCAAATGGATTCGATGTCGCGCAATACTGAGAAGTTGATCCGGCCTTTGGTTCGCCAACTGCATCCCTACATACCAGGTGAGCAACCAGCAATCCGGAACCTGATCAAGCTGAACACAAACGAGAACCCGTACCCGCCGTCACCACGGGTGCTCCGTGCCGTCCAACAAGCGGTCGATTCGCGGCTTCGTCTGTATCCAAATCCCGCCGCGGATCCCCTGCGGCAGCGTCTTGCGAAAATGCATGGCTGCGCTCCTGAAAACATCCTGGTCGGAAACGGCTCGGACGAAGTCCTGGCGCTGGCAGTTCGTGCTTTTGTCGAACCCGTGCCGAAAACCTCTCGCACGCGGCAGACCGTCGCGGCACCGCGTTCGACCGTGCAGTATTTTCACCCAAGCTACTCCCTTTATTCCGTCTTGGCTGACACGCACGGGGGCTTTCGAAACCCGGTTCCGCTTGCGACGGATTTTTCTTTGCCTTCACTCCACGAACTTCGGAGAAACGCAGTGTGGCAGTTCAACGCTGCCTTGACGCTCATCACGACCCCGCACGCGCCGAGTGGACGCGGCTATTCCACCAGTGAGCTGGAACGGCTTTGCCGTGCTCAAAAAGGCGTGACGCTTCTTGATGAAGCGTATGTCGACTTTGCTAATGAACACGCGATGGACCTTGCGTTATCGCTCCCGCACGTTCTTGTGGCCCGCACCTTTTCGAAAGCGTATTCGCTCTGTTTCCAGCGCGTGGGCTATGTTGTGGGAAATCCGGTTCTGATTTCAGCGCTGCACAAGATTCGCGACAGCTACAACGTGAACGGCCTCGGGCAGGTTGCCGCGGTGGCGACACTGGACGACCTGGCCTACTACCAAAGCAACTTCAAACGAATTCGCGGAACCCGCGAGCAACTGGGCGCGGAATTGACGAAACTCGGCTTTGAGGTTTTGCCAAGCCAAACCAATTTCATTCTCGCGCGGCCTCCCCGATTCCCGGCGGAGCAATGGCTATCGAGTTTGCGGGAGCGAAAGGTCCTTGTGCGCTGGTTCAGGCAGCCTGAGGTCAGCTCATTCCTGCGGATCACCATTGGAACACCTGCTGAAGCGGAAGCTTTGATCAAGGCGGCGCGACGCATTCTCAAGACCCAGTGATCGGGGAACTGGGGCATTTGCGCAATCCTTCCGCTCTCGCATCTGCACATTTCGGTCGGCGTGATTTTCAAAAACTCGCTTGACCTTTCTTTTCTGCGGGCGGACGATGCCCGCGTTCGAGGCGGCTGATTCCAAACGCAAGGTATCCTCCGGGGCGCGTTGTTGTTTTCGGCCAAGGAAGCTTCGAGCATTCAACAAAAACGTTGGTGAACTATGGAAATAAGGGAGTACACCTATGAAACTGCTACCTCGTCGGCACGTCATGTCAGCTTTCGGCGCTGTCATGTTTTCTTCAATCACATCCATCACAGCTCAAACCTGGATTTCTGATGCCAGCGGGAACTGGGACGATCCTGTCAATTGGTCCGGGAGCGTTGTTCCTGATGACGGGAACGCCGTTGCTGACTTCAGCACACTTGATATTGGAGCCACAAGAACCGTGACGCTCGGCTCCTCGCGCAAGGTTGGAACATTAAGGTTCGGCGACCTTGCGGGAACTTCGGGATGGACCATCACGACCAACGCGTCCGGTGACTCATCATTGACACTTGGTCAGGGCGGTACCGTGCCCACGGTCGAAGTCATCAATAACACCGCGGCGATTCGAGTTCCGTTGGAGGGGGCGCACGGGTGGGTGAAAGCCGGCCCAGGTTCGTTCGTCTTGCAGGGCGCGGCGAATGGTTATACTGGAGAAACTCGGGTATTGGACGGTACGCTCGCCTTGAACAAAGCATCGGGTGTCACCTCAATCCCCGGTGATCTCGTAATCGCCGAGGCGGGAACAGTGCTGATTTCGGGAGGGTCGAATCAAATTTCGGATTCCGCGCTCGTCACAATCAAGACGGGCGGGACGTTGAATTTGAACAATCGTCCGGAAGTGATTGGCCAGCTCGTGCTTGATGGAGGCGTGATCACGAATAACACAGGATCGCCTGCGTTGGTTTCGCAGGATGGATTCGATCTTCGGAGTGGCGCCGTGCATTCGGTGCTCGGAGGCGCCGGAAAGATGTTAACGAAGAGCACCGCGGGAACTGTGGTTTTGACGGCAGCGAATACGTTTTCCGGCGGAACTCTCATTCTGGACGGAACGCTGCAGGTGGGCAATGGCGGCACGGGCGGAAGTGCCGGACCAAGTGGAAGCATCATCACCAATTATGGCCGGCTTGTATTCAATCGCGGAGCCGGAAGCGCTTTGACAGTTTCGAGCGTCATTTCCGGTCCGGGAGTCGTGGTCAAGACCGGGCCCGGAACGATAGCGATGACAGCGGCCAATAGTTATACTGGCGCCACGATCGTCAGTAACGGGGTGCTGAACATCAGCAGTTCATCAACCCTTGGCTTCGGTCCGATCGAGCTCGCGGGCGGCACTTTGAACACCACAGCGAACCGATCCGTGAACACTGCGCCACTTGGCAACCCCATTGTTGTCTCGGGTGACAGTGCGATCACGACCACCAGCCCGTCTGGAACTGTGGATCTGAACTTCACCAACAGCTCGTTCTCAGGCACCGGGGGCACGCTCACGTTTCGAAACGACGGCGCGAATGACCCCACGGATCTTTTCGACCCGCGGCTGTCTGGCGGCAGCTTCGTGTTTGATCGTCCCATTGTGATCGACAACGGCGCTATTGGATTGACGCGGCTCAATGCCTTCAATGCCTTGGGAACGACGCAGACGTTCAACGGACCCATTGCTGGCACTGGCAGTTTTCGGAAATCGATCAGCGCCGGCGCGGCAGGAGTCACGATCCTGAACGGGCAAAACTCTTACAGTGGCACCACTACCGTTACCGCAGGGGAACTGCAGATCAATGGAACCCTCGGGACGAACTCTCTGATTGTCAGCGGGTCCGGAACCTTGAGTGGAAGCGGAGTGCTTGGCGGAGCAGTCACTGTGCAAGCGGGCGCAACGTTGTCGCCCGGCAATGGCGCCGGCACCCTGACGATCAGCAACAACGTCACCCTTGCCGACGGAAGCAAGACTGTCATGGACGTTGGTGCCGCAGGGTTGTCAGACCAGGTTGCCGGCATCAGCGAATTGACCTGCGGCGGAACGCTGGAACTGAATGTCAGCGGGAATCTTTCCGCAGGCAAAACGTTCCAGCTGTTCAAGGCAGCCAGTTATTCCGGCAGCTTCAGCAGCATCCACCCGCCCGAACCCGCCTCGGGTCTCGTATGGAACACCAACAGGCTGGCGGTGGACGGAGTCCTTTCCGTTGAATCCACGAACCTTGTCGTTCAACCGGCAATCTCACAGTGCGTCCGTCTGCCCGATCGCAGTGTGCGTTTCTCATTCAATGGAAGTATCGGTCTTCCTTATCGCGTGTGGGCTTGCACGAACCTCGCGTTGAACCTTGATACAGGATCATGGATCTTATTAACGAATGGCAGCTTCAACCAAACGATCGAATCGTTTGCCGACCCCGACGCAGCCCAGTTTAAGCAGAGGTTCTATCGCGTATCGGTTCCATGACGGAGCCGATGGTCCAGCGCGGTTCGCAAGAGGTTCCCGTTCTCGATCGGCCGAATAAAAAAACCCCTTCCTGCATACGCGGGAAGGGGTTGTTGTTTCAACAGGCGTTTAAGGCGTGCTCGACACCCGGAAGAACATCTGTGCGTTCGACCGTGTGGGAGTGACATAACTTACGGATTGCCCCGTGCCGGGGATGGGAGATCCGATGTTTTGCCATCCGCCACTCAGCGAAGAGACACCCTGAATCTGGTAATTCTTGCCAGCGACCGTGTCGAAGACCACTTCCGCGGCGGTGTAGATCTTCACATTGCTGCTGCCCGGGTTTTCGGAGTTGACCAGCGTATTGGCATTCATCCAGACAACGCCGTCAGGCAATACCACGCCCGACGTATTCGGGTTCAAGCCGAGCGCAAACTTCAGCCAGTTCGGAATCCCGTCTCCCGAGGGTGTGGCATTCGGGGCTGCGTTCGGGTGCGTCGCAGATCCGAAATACGCGGTCTGCCATGTATCGGCCAGGCCGTCGTTGTTGGCGTCTCCGCTGAGATCCGCAATCGACGCCTTAAGAAGCCCGACCGCATAGGCCGTGTTGTGAATTCCGAAGCTGCCGTCTTCCTGCACGAACTTGTAATTGTATCCGGCGCGCAGCTGCTGTTTGGTCCAGCTCGCCGTGATGTTGATCGAAGTTTTCGGAGTGCCGACTGGCGGCAGGAGCATTCCGAGTTTCGCCAGCATGCCCTGCACTTCGGTTTGAACGCCTTCAACGAGTCCGTCGCCATCATAATCCTGGCGGCGCAAGTCGAAGCTTTCGATTTCGCCATGGCACTGTTTGCAGGCGCCTACGACTTCGACGTCGTCCGCAGTCGTGTTCGTCGTCCCGCCGTCCCACGCGAGCCGGAAGGTGTGTCCGCCGGCGTGTGTAAATGCCGGACCCGAGGTGATCGGCTGCATATGGCAGGTGACGCAAGTTCCTTCGACAGAATCACGATGGGCGGAACTTGGAATGTCCTTGCCGTAGGTGACCGCGTTGACACCCATCAACATGTCGGTTTGGAGTGAATGATGAGGGCCGAAGTTGGCGCTTCCCGCCGTGACTTCGACGTAGTTGGTTGCATCGCGGCGGCTCATGTGACAGTTCATGCAAACCATGCCCGCCCCCGCGTCGCTAATCACAGTCTTGTTATCCATCAACGCAATCGGACCCACATTGCGGAGTTGGTGCGGCTTGCTGGCGTCGTGCGGATCATGGCAGGCGGCGCAACTGATCGCCTCGTATTCGGTTCCGATGGGCTGCATTCCAGCCGTGTAACGAGCAAAGCCTTCCGCAGTATGGCAGCGAACGCAGCCGGATCCGGTTTGGCGGGGCGAGATCGCGTGGCCGGAGCTGTTCCACTCCTGCACTTTCCAATGCTTTGAAAGGCTGTCGTGGCATTGCGCGCAATCGCCAGCGCTGAAGCTTGTGGAAATATAATTAACGTTGCCCAATTTCATCGCGTGCTCGCTGCCTGGACCGTGGCAGCTTTCACACTGAATATTGGCTGCGCCCTTGAGCGAGTTGTGCATGGCGGCCCAATTGCCATTCGTCAGTGATGTCGGAAACTGCCAGTTCACGGACGCCGCAATGTCATCGAATCCGCCATTCACCGCGTTGGTGTGAGCGTCATAGCCGGTTACGTGGCACGAAACGCAGTTCTTGTTGAAGGTCGGGGCGCCGATGCCATCGATCTTGCGGGTGAATGCCGTGGCGTGGGGCGTCTGCTGCCATGTCGTGAAAGTATTCGAGGCGACGACGCCGCCGCTATGGCACAGGGCGCACGTTTGGGCTCCGAGAAATGTCGCGGCCGTTATGGTCTGCGACACGTTTGTCGTGCCCGTTGTTGTGTTGATCGTCGCAACAACCGTGTATTGGCCAACCACATCAGGAACCAGCACAGCTCGGCCTGCGACGCGCAGGACAAGGCGATCCGCGGGTTTGTAGACCGGAACATTGGTGCTGAGCGGACTGGACGTGATGGCTGCAGCCGAACCGATTGGTTTGTTGCTGAGGTTCCAAGTCACACTCGTTATCGACGCGGGCGCAACAGAGGAGTTGACCACTGCGTCGAGGTAAGCAGGTTGTCCAATGCCGATGGTGTTGAGGCCGCTGGCAGTCTGACGGCCGGTCAAGGCATGGTCCTTGATTTCTTGCGGCGTCAGAGGGCGGAGCTGCAGTTGCCCGTTCAGGCCCGCGGCGGGGGCGGTCGCCGCGATGGCATTCCCGCCTCCAGGGGCAAATAGCGCGCACGCCGCCAGCAAGGCGTACGCAGGTTTGGTCCAGGTTTTCGGTTTCATAGTTGATTGTTCAATAGAGAGGTTGCGGTCAAGGAGACACGAACTGGCATGAGCTTAGGCAGGTTCGAAAAACCAACTATCCGCCTATTGTCAAACAACGACTTTTAATTGGCGTACGCGACAGCAACATGCGTTGGATCAACGTTGGTTATGCAGCGGACGGGCAGGACGCAGGCCATTCGAAGCCAGCCTGTGCAGGAGGACAAGCGGACAAGTTTCAGCCGGCGCAAACAGCGGGCTCAAGAAAGGCGAGTTCAACGTTTGCAGGAACGGGACGAACGGCCGGAGCCGTGAACCGACGCAAGAGGTCATTCGCACGGGAGCTGATAATTTCCTCGCATCGTCCCAGCTCCTGCTGACGCAGGCGCATGTTCTCGCGCACGATTACTTCGAGATCATCCACGTCGTACAAATAAACATTGCTCACCTGCTGCACGTCGGCAGCGATATCGCGCGGCACCGCGATATCGATGAGAACAAGGGAGCGATTGCGTCGTGCCTGCATCACACGCTCTATTTCTTCTCGGTGAAGGATCGTGTGGGGGCAGCCAGTCGATGTGACAACGATGTCGGCCTGTTCCATCGCGGGAAGGCAATCGTCAAAGCGGATGGCGCGTCCGCCGAACTCCGACGCAAGATTTTGGGCGCGGTCGAACGAGCGATTCGAAACCAGCACTGAGCGCACACCCTTTTTGCTCAGATGTCGCACGCAGGCTTCTCCCATCTTGCCCGCGCCAATGATCATTATGGTCTTGTCGGAAAAATCCTGGTCGAAGATGCGTTCGGCCAATTCGACGGCAACACTGCCGACAGAGGTGGCGCCCCTGCCGATTCCGGTGCGGGTGCGGATCTCCTTGGCTGTCTGCAAAGCGGTTTGGAAAGCGCGGTTGAGCACTTTTCCGGTCAGGTGCGCATCGCAGGCGGCCTGGTAAGCTTGCTTGAGCTGGCCGGTGATTTCCGTTTCACCAATCACCATGGAATCCAGTCCGCTGGCGACAGAGTAAAGGTGTTGCACCGCTTCGGAGCCCTCCTTGATGTAAAGATAGGGTGAGAAGTCGATCCTGCTCGCGGAGAGGTGCTGGAAGAGGGTGTTTAACTGGGTGCGCGGATTGCGGGTCACGCCGTAGATCTCTACGCGGTTGCACGTGGAGAGAAGGACGACCTCATCCAATTGGGCGCTCAGCTTCAGGCGGCAGCCATGACACTGGAGGCGCGACGCGTGCACTGCAATTTGCTCGCGGATCTCGACAGGCGCGGTTTTGAAGCTGAGACCGGCGATGAAGATTCTCATATGGCCGCTTGGGGGACGGAGTTCAAGGACCGCGCGCAGCGAACCGGCTTCCTGCAATCCATCACTGTGGGTGTCAGGACGCCCGAACCTGGCAGGCTACGCTGCGCGGGAAAGGTGTCAGGGTTGGGAAGAACAGCCAAGCTGGCGTCAGTGCCGAGGGCAGCAGCCAGCTCTTGTCGCGTGCACTTGCTCGGGCGTCGGCTGTTCATGAGGCAAATCTAGTAAGGCGCCCCCTGAGCGCCTCGCCATGACTTGCCAAACAATTGCCGTATCTTGCTTCCTCCCAGCCCACACAAGGCCAAGCGCCTCTCAGGCGCCAATGTGTTTGCGCAGGAGGCCGCAGATCACATCAGACCATTTTTTGAGCGTTGCTTCTTCCCGGCCTTCCACGAGCAAACGCGCTTTCGGTTCGGTCCCGGAGTAGCGCAGGAGAATGCGGCCGCCTTGCGACTGGAGTTCCTTCTCAGCGTCATTGACCAGCGCGGCCAGTCCGTCGAGCTGCTCAAACGGCTTCTTCTCCCTCACACGCACATTGGTGACGAGTTGCGGGAAACGCGTCCAGCAGCGGGCCAGTTGCGACAGGGACTGTCCCTTGGCCTTCATGATACGCAAAATCTGCAGCGCTGAAACGAGTCCGTCGCCCGTTGAGCTGTAATCGCGGAAAATCATGTGCCCGCTCTGCTCGCCGCCCAGGTTGAATCCATGGCGAAGCATTTCATCGATCACGTTCTTGTCGCCCACAGCCGTGCGAATCAGGCGGCCCCCCGCACTCTTGATCGCTGCGTCCAGCCCGGCATTGCTCATCACCGTGCTGACAAGTGTGTTCTGGCTCAAGGTGCCCTGTGCGAGCATGTCCAATGATGCGATAGCCATGATGTCGTCGCCATCGATCAATGCCCCGGATTCATCGCAAAGGATCACCCGATCCGCATCACCGTCGTGGGCGATGCCGAGGGCGGCGCCGTGTTCGCGGACTTTTTTGCAGATCAATTCAGGATGCATTGAACCGCAATCCTTGTTGATGTTCATGCCGTCCGGCTCGTTGCCATAAACGAAGACCTCCGCGCCCAGCTCACGCAGGACGCAGGGTGTTGCCTTGTAGGCGGCGCCATGTCCGCAATCGACGACCACCTTCAATCCCTCCAGCGTCTGGCCGCGCGGGAACGACGACTTGGCATACTCAATGTAGCGACCCAGGGCATCCTCGATGCGAACCGCTTTTCCGATTGCCTCTGCCGTCGGGCGAATGGTTTCGATCTCACCGCTGAACACCAGGTTCTCAATCTCCGCTTCAATCTGGTCGTCCAGTTTGTATCCGTCGGCCCGGAAGAACTTGATTCCATTATCAGCATACGGATTGTGCGACGCGGTGATCGCAATTCCCGCGTCTGCGCGAAGGCTGCGGGTCACGTAAGCCACGCCTGGAGTGGGAAGCGGCCCGATGAACAGGACGTCGACGCCCATCGACAGCACGCCTGAGGAAAGGGCGTTTTCCAGCATGTAGCCGGACAGGCGCGTGTCTTTGCCGATGACGATCTTGTGGCGTCCGCGTCCGCGCGCCTGCGATTCGAGGTTTTTGAAAACGTGCGCCGCGGCGCGGCCAAGCTTCAACGCGGTTTCCGCCGTGACGGGTTCGATATTTGCAGTTCCGCGCACCCCATCGGTGCCGAATATTTTTCGGGATGAACTCATAGTGGAAAGCGATTCAATTCTGCGGCGGTACAATGACCTCCACATCGCCAGGAGCGACGCGCGTAGCCACGAGGCCGTTGGGAAGTCTTACCTCGATCTGCTTGCGGAGGGAGTTTGCCGAGCTGATACCAGTCAGGTCGATCTCAGCGTGGATATCCTGCCGCCGAAGCTTTTGCATCAAAGCGGTTTCGCCGCGCACCGTGATCTCCACGCGATTGGGTTCAACGCTGACCGAGCGCGCCTCGGCTGCGGGAACGCGAACAAGGATTGGAATTTCCCGATACACCTGCTCGATCATGTGGGTGCCGAAGGTTCCAATGACAGGCGTGACTTCGCGCCGGAGAAAGAGCTTGGAAACGGAGATCCAGATGATGACCGCGAAGACTGTCGAAAGGAGCTTCAGCCAGAAATCGCGGAAGAGGATGTGGCGCAGCAGGTCGATCATTTCGCAAGGGTGCTCGGGGTGGTATCGCGCGGCGTTTCCGGGGAATCTGAACCGGCAAGCACGACAGGCCCGGGCGCGGTCCGTTCTTTGCGCCACGAGCGAATCAGCTCGAGCCACTTTCGTGACTTCGCCGGGTTCACGAGCAGCGATGTAAGGAAGGATCGCAGCGCTTCCATCGTGACCCCGCGGACCAGATTCCCCTTGTATGCGTAAGAAACGGCGCCCGTCTCTTCGGAGACCACAACGACAATTGCATCGGTTTCCTCGCTCAATCCGATTGCCGCGCGATGCCGCGTCCCGAGCGATTTGCTGAGATCCTGTCTTTGCGTCAGCGGGAAAATACACGCCGCAAACGCAATCTTGTCGCCCTTGATGATTACGCCGCCATCGTGAATGGCATTATTTGGGAAGAAAATGGCTTCAAGCATCTCCGGCGTCGCGTCACAGTTCACCGCGATTCCGGATTCCACCGCCTCCTGCAGTTGGATGGATTGTTCAATTGCGATCAGCGCTCCGATGCGCACTTCCGAGAGGCGTTCGGATGTTTGAATGATGACCTCGATGCTTTCACGCTGTTCGTGGGCAGTTGTAAACATCGGGAGATTGCCGAGTTCAGCGAGCATCCTGCGCAATTCCGGTTGGAAGATCACGACGACGGATACGCTGAAGAAAGCGAGGAACGACACGAGCAGCCAGCGCAGCACTTCGAGTTCAAGCAGGAAGGTCACGAGAACGAAGGTCAGGAAAACCACCAGGAACCCGGTGACCACAGCCCATCCGCGTGTCCCGCGAATAAACCGCAAGGCATAGTAGATCGCTACGGTCAGGATCAGAATTTCCAATCCGGCCTGCCAGCCATCCACAATGATGTCTCTGAGTCGGTCCAACTTATTTCCTGACGTTAACAATGGCCTCGGTCATTCGCACCGCCTGCACTGTTGCAGCGACGTCGTGCGTCCGAATGATCTGAACCCCGGATCGGACCGCGGCGCATGTGCAGGCGAGCGACGCGGGCAATCGATCGCGGAGCGGGGCTCCCAGCAACTTGCCGATGAAGGATTTTCGGGACACTCCCAGCAACATCGGCCGGTTGAACTGCTGAAACGCTTCCAGGGCGCCGAGCAGCTGCAGATTGTGCTCCAGCGATTTTCCAAACCCAATTCCGATGTCGAATATAACTTGCTCTGCACGCACTCCGCAATCGTTCAGTCGCTGCAGCCGGTCGGAAAAGAAGCTGCGAACTTCGTCGACCACGTCTTTGTAGTGCGGGTGCTGCTGCATCGTCTGTGGCGTGCCTTGCATGTGCATACACACATACGCCGCGCCCGTTGCTGCCGCCACGCGCCACATCCGATCGTCATCACGATTGGCTGCGATGTCATTGATGATCGATGCACCCGCTTTCACTGCGGCTTCAGCCACGGCCGGCTTCATTGTGTCGATCGAGAGTGGACACCTGGTTTCCGCCGCAAGCGCTTCAATGACAGGCAACACGCGCCGCAGCTCTTCGCGTTCCGGAACGGGATGGGCTCGCGGGCGGGAGGATTCACCTCCGATGTCGATGATCTCCGCGCCCTCCCGGATCAAATCTCGCGCGCGATCAATTGCCAGGTTCGCGTCGAGAAAACGGCCGCCATCTGAAAAGGAATCGGGCGTGACGTTGACGATTCCCATGATGAGCGCGGGCCTGGGGAACTGCAGTTCAAATGGACCCGCGCGGAGCAGCATGGAGGAAGGAACGGCCTAGTAGCCAGCGCCAGATTGCGACTTTTGGATCAGCTCGATCTCGTATCCCTCGGGCGCGTCAACAAAGGCGAATGTTGTGCCGGTCGAACTCGTGGTGGGTCCGTCTGAAAACTTCAGACCCTGCGATTCCAGGTGCCGCCCGAACTCCACCAGATCTTCGACTTCAAAAGCGAGGTGCGTGAGATCAGGTTGAACCTGAACCGGTCCACTGCCAGGAAAGTGAGTGATCTCAATCAACTCGTCGCTTTGCGGCGCCTTCAGGAACACCAGTTCTGAACCACGCGGAGAGCGGTGGCGCCGGACCTCCTCCAGCCCCAACACGTTCTTGTAGAATTGAACGGTGCGGTCCAGGTCGTTCACACGATATCGCGTATGCAACAGTTTCGTCGCCTTGCTCATGGCGACACCATACGGGCAGAACGCTGATGTGAGAAGGGGAATTCAGAAACTCGACCTGGTTCGCGCGCGCTCCGTATTCATCCGGCGAAAACAGGATGCGCACGTTTGAGAGGAAGGTTCCCCAGTCGTCGTGGGGCATCAAACCCCTTGCTGCGCCCGTTGCTTTTTAATACCAAGGCGCCGTGCATTATACAGTGGGCTGGTTTCGCATACTTTTTTTGGCAGCCGGCATTATGGTTCCCGCGGGGACCTGGGCTCAGATTGATCCCATGCCGCGCCAGATGATCCAGCTCGGCTACAACGCCGCGTTCCAGGGCCATGCGCCGCTCTCAGCCTACGCGTTTTACTACCGCAACATTCCGCACTTCATGCAAACGAACCTTGCGTTGCGCATGGCAATTGCCCCGACCTACGTTGACGCGGAACTCGGAATCCGCGAAGTGCTGGGCGAGAACACCGATCTCGGGATTGGAATTGCGGGGGGCGGGTTTGCGGACAGCTATGATGAAATCCGCCGGGGAACCTTCATCCCTCGCGAATCATTTGTGGGACACGGCGGTGAAATTTCGGCCAGTCTCTATCACTGCTTCAACCCAGGGCAGCAGATTCCGCTGAACGGTGTCATGCGCGGCCTGGTGCATTACACCGCGTATGAAGAGGATGATTCCACGGCGCGCACGTTCCCGCTTCCTGAGGATCATCCCTGGGCGGGAATTCGGACGGGATTACGTTGGGGCGGCCAGGAGCCAATTCTCTTCCCCTCACTCGCCATGGAACTTTCCGTCTGGTACGAGGGCCAGTTCCGCGGGGAACATGGCCGCTACGGATACACGGGCGTCAATCCTCGTGGCGACCGCAGCATGGAAGACATGTCGCACCTTTTCTGGGGTCAGGCCCTGCTGGCTTACACATTCACGAACTCGGGCCAAAGCTTCTACATCAATCTCACAGGGGGAACGAGCATCGATGCCGATCGATTCAGCGCCTATCGATTGGGCGCGCTGCTGCCTCTCGTGTCCGAATTTCCACTCAGCCTGCCTGGCTACTATTATCAGGAAATCAGCGCCGAACACTTCGTAATGCTCGGAGGAAATTATACGGTCGCCCTGGACTCCAAGGGGAAGTGGTCGGCCAATCTGGTCGCAGCGACAGCAGGTGTCGATTATCTGGATGGGCTGGAACAACCCGGCCAGTGGCATTCCGGAGTGGGCGCCGGAATCCTTTACCAGGCTTCGTCGGTCAAGGTGATGGTTGGCTACGCCTATGGAATCGATGCAATCCGCAGCAGTGGCCGAGGGGCGCACAGCATCGGGTTCCTGATGCAGATGGATCTGGATCACGCACGTCGTTTGCTCTTCAGTCCGCAACAGCCCAACCGCTGGCGCGGCTTTCAGCGTATCTTCGGTGCTTTTGGAGGTTGAAACACAGCTGTCAGGGGTGGCGGAATGCCTTAACCCTGCGCGGTTTTGCTCCGATGCAATGCATGCGTACCGGCATGATTTATCAAATCCTGAAGCGATTTATTTTTGGATTCCTCGTTCTCGCGAACTGGCTTCCAGGTGCAGCGCAGGCGCAAGAGCTTTCGTCGAATCGCTGGCTTTTGATCGTTGAAACGTCGCGGCCCATGCAGCGGCGAGCCGAAGCCGCGCGTCATATCGCCGCGAATCTTATCGCCAGCGGGATGAACGGGCAGTTGCGCCGCGGCGACACGCTGGGTGTCTGGACGTTCGGCGACGCACTGCACACAGGCAGCTTTCCGCTGCAACACTGGACAGGTGACCGCCCGCGTGAAATCGCAACGCGAGTCCTTGCCTTTCTCGGCGACCAGAAGCACGACCGTGAATCGTTCCCCGGGGTTCTCGTGCAGGACCTGCAGGATGTCGTCCAGGATTCCGAGCTGATCACAATCGTTCTGATTACCGAGGGATCCTCGGCCAATCTCGGAACTTCCTTCGATGCGCAGATCAAAGCGGAATACACAGCTTGGCGGGCGCAGCAGATGGAAGCCAACATGCCATTCGTGACGGTGCTTCGCGCGGAGAGAGGCAGGATTACGTCCCACATGGTCAACACCCCTCCGTTTCCCCTGGAACTTCCCGACCTGCCGCGCGTTGCACCGCGACCCGCGCCTGCACCTGTTGTTAAAACGGTTCAACCCGAAACGAATCGCCGTCCCACTCCCGAACCTGTTCCGAGTTTGATTATCTCAGGAAAGAAAGCCGAGGCTGCCGCCGCACCTGCCGGTGCATCGTTGCCTGAATTGCAACCGATGTCTGCGCTGGTGGCGCTGCATTCCAATACGATTTCAAGCGTTGCGACGCCCTCTCTCGCAGCCGTTCCTCCTCCTCCTGCTCCTGCTGCGGCGCAGTCGGAAGCCGTCGTTCATGCGCCTGTGCCTGTCGAAGCTGAATCACCCGCACTGCCCGTTTCACCTATTCAAGCAGCGGCCCCCGCGTCGATAGCGAATCCAATTTTGACGATTGAGAATGCTTCGGTTTCGCAGGGTGCGGAACGAGTTGAAATTATTGCCGAACCGGCGGAAGCGAGCCCGCGATGGGTTTGGTTTGCAATTGCAAGTGTTGCCGCGCTCATCGGCCTTGCCGTGGCCTTGAAGCTTTCGCGGCGTGCAGAACGTCACCCAACAAGCCTCATCACGCGGTCACTCAACCGCGAACCCGTCCCTCAACCCACCCGCAGCCAGGCTGTCTTAAGATAGGCGGGCTCTGATTTCGGGATTGGAAAATCCGGCGGCTGCGGAACGTAATGCTGCTGCAAAACCCGTCTTCCTGCCTTTGCTATCGCGTCCGCAACCTGTTCCAGGAATTCTTCGGGCGCCCACTCCGCGGCGTTTGTCGATGCCAGGAGCACACCGCCGGATTGGAGCAGCGGCAAGGCTGCGCTGACCAGCTTCCCAAAATCCTTCTCCGCACGAAAGATCCCGCTCTCCTTGGACTGTGAAAAGGTGGGCGGGTCGAGAATGATCACGTCAAAGCCCCGGCCTTTCTTGGCCAGCCGACGGAACCATTCGAATGCATCGCCATAAATGAAGTTGTGTTCCGCGGGGTCAAGATCGTTCAACAGGAAGTTGCGCTTTCCCCATTCCAGATACTTGCGCGAGAGATCAAGGCTCGTCGTGCGCGCGCCTGTCTTCGCCGCGCACACCGAGAATCCGCAAGTGTAGGCGAATGCGTTCAACACCTTTAACGGATCCGCGCTGCGGGACGGCGGGGAGAGTTCGAATCCTGCTGCGACATGGCCATTGAGCAGCCGCCGCCGGTTATCGCGTTGATCCAAAAACAGACCCGTGGAGTAGCCTTCGGCAAAACTCATCTCGAACTGCACGCCGTTTTCGCGAATCACAAAACGTTCCGGAGCAAGAGACCCCTGAACCCATCGTGGGGATGCGTCGGATATGCGACTCCGCCGAACCTGCCGATCGAGCACCTTGTGATAGATTCCACGCTCCGCAACCGCAGCGGGTTGAAAGCCGACCAACGGCAACAGCTCCTGGCGTTGCGGGTCGAGGCCAAACGGCGCCTGCGACAAAACGAACGCCCCCAGTTGGTCAACATACCATCCAGGCCAGCCATCGCCCGCCCCGTGAATGCATCGAAACGCGTTCGTCTCGTCGGAATTAATGACAGCCCGCCGCAGTGCAGCGCGCGGATCTGTGTCAAAATCCGCGGCCGCGGAAAAGAGCAGCTCCCGTCCGTCGAGCGGATGGCAAAGTTTTAATTCGGCTGCGTGGAGGCAAACGCGCGAAAACGGCGATCCTCCGTACAACGAGTCGCCGAGGATCGGAAAACCTTTTTCAGCTGCGTGAACGCGGATTTGGTGCGTTCTGCCCGTAACAGGTTCCGCCTCGACACTGAATAGAATGGAATCCGCGGCGGGTGGTGCGGGTCGGAAGCGAGTTTCCGCAGCGTCCCCGATTGTGGCGCTGACGTAGCGATCGCCCGCGCGCGTGATGTTTGATTTCACCACGCATTCACGTGCAACTGGCCGGTCGGTCAGCAGCGCGTACGTTTTGCGAACGACGCGCTGCGTGAATTGTTCCGTGAGCGAACGATTGGCGAGCGCGGTCTTGCCGAACACCAGGACTCCGCTTGTTTCCTTGTCGAGACGATGCTGCAGGCCAAGGTGTGCCCAACGGCTTTCGCGATGCTTCAACCACTCGTAGATGCCTTCGCCGGCGAACGGCGACGGCGCGTGCGTGTTCATTCCCGCCGGCTTGTTGATCACCAGCAGGTGGTCGTCTTCGAATAGCAGCAGCGGAAGCATCGGGCCGGGAACCCGCAAGGTCCTAGAAGAATTTCCAGGCGGCACCGCCCTTCCAGACGACATACACTCCCAACAGGAAATTCGTGATCGCGTGCGCGGTCATTGCATCGCCCAGGCGGTTCTTGCGCAGCACGAGCCCCTGATACGCCATGCCGCAGATGATTCCCGCAAGCCATTGGAAATGCACCAGGCCGAACAGGATTGCGATCACGATGAACGCAGTGGGATGAAAGCGGTTCAGGGGCATGTTCTCGAAGTCGGTCCTCACCGAATACCGGTACAGGAATGAGCGATAGAATACTTCTTCGAGGGGCGGCACCACCACGGTCATGCCGAAGATGCGGATCACAATCAGGCTCCAGGCAACCATGCTTTCCGCGCCGAAACGTTCGAACGGATTCCACACGCTGTCCGCGGTGTCATCAAAGAACAACGTGTTGCGCGGAACGTAGGGATCGATTCCGACCCAGACGACAAAGATGACGGCACCGACGACGACCGCTTCCCAGCTGAAGGCCCATCGCATCTCCCGCACGATCGGCCGCATCACCCAGATCATCCATGCGCCGAGGACTACTTTCACGGCATAGAGCCAGAACATCGCGTTGCCGCCCATCATTCCACCCAAGCTGGTGATAATGAGGAAAACGAAGAACGGCACGAACCGCGCGTGTATTGCCGACTGCTCGATTTTCGCCCTGAGTGGATTCATCGGGCCAAATCATCGCCGAGGCCGCATGAACGCCAAGAAAATTATTCTGCGAAGCTCAGCACGTTTGTACCCGTCGCACTCACGAGGCGAACGCTTCCCGGCTGGATCTCCTGAACGCGGTATTCGCCGACGGCGCTGTTGGTGTACACCGTTTTTCCATTGATGATCGCCGAAGGTTTTGCGCTGTGGAAGAAGATGCCATTCAATTTCAGCGGCGGCGCTTTTGGCTCTACTGGCTCAACAACCGGGGGCACAACCTCGGGAGCGGGCGTCGATGCAGCGGCAAGGGGCTCAGCCACAGGTTCGGGAACGATCGCGGCCGCCTGAATGGGTTCCACGGCTTTTTTTGGAACCGAGGCGGTGATCAAGGTTTCTGAGGGCGTGCGTTTGTTGATCACCATCGGAACGACAGCGCCTGCTGCCACGAGAACTGCGACAAAGCCCAGCATCAGCAGCATCCCTGTTCCTGAGTTCGAATGCGGAGGGGCTTCGGCAGGTCGCAGCGGAAGGTTCAGGTTTCCGGCGGGTTGCGCGGTTTGTTGTTTGGCGCGCCGCAATGCGTCATTGATCAAACTCATACTCCGATGTCTCCCTCCAGTTCCCGAATGGCCGCGCCCACGACGCGATAGCCCAATTCGTCCCGATGATTCACAAACCCCGCGAGCAACGCCTTGTCGCATACGGCATTGACCAGGCGCGGGACGCCGCCCGTGTAATGATGTATCCGCCACAACGCGGCCTTGGTGAAACGCGGTGCGCCGCGCGCCCCGGAAACCTGCAATCGATGCTGGATGTACTGGCCGATCTCGGCCTGGCTCAGGGGCGAAAGGTGGTAGCGAACCGTGATGCGCTGGCGCAACTGGCGAAGGCTGTGGCTGTTCAGGCGATCGCGCAATTCCGGCTGTCCCATCAGCACGATCTGCAACAGCTTGCGATTGTCGGTTTCCAGGTTCGATAACAGGCGAACCTGCTCGAGAAGTTCCTCCGTCAGGTTCTGCGCCTCGTCAATGATGAGAACCGTTTCCTTCCCTTGTTCGACATTCCACAGCAGGAAATCGTTGATCTTGGCAATGGTATCGAGCCGGTCCATTCCCCGCACATCGAGGCCGAACTCGATTGCGATCGCCTTCATCAGCTCGTCCGCATTGAGGACCGGATTCAAGATCAGGGCGGTGGAATAATGCTCGTCCAGTTGTTCGAGCATCGCGCGACAAAGGGTCGTCTTTCCAGCGCCCACCTCACCCGTGAGCTGGACAAATCCTTTCCGCTCGCGAATGCCGTAGAGCAGGTGGTTGTAGGCTTCACGATGCTTCGGGCTGTAAAAAAGGAAGCGCGGGTTCGGCGTGATGTCGAACGGCATCTCTGACAAGCCATAGTAATCCAGGTACACGTGGAGTGTTCAGCAAGAGGAGTGCCTTCCGGAAAATCTGGCGGCAGGGGGCCGATGATGTCCCGAAACGATTCGTTTCTGCCCAAAAGTTGTTGGAGCGATGACGCGCAAACGGTGCCTCCCGCAGCCAAATGCCCGCTTGTTTTGATTCGGCCCCTCGGCTACTTATCTCCGGGCTTTACGATGAACAGGACGCTGGTGGTTGTGCCGACCTATAACGAGCGGGAGAATCTTCCGATGCTCGCTCAGCGCCTTTTAGCTCTCCCTGTGAAGGTCGATTTGCTGGTCGTCGATGACAATTCTCCCGACGGCACGGGCAAAATGGCCGACGAGCTGTCAGTGCAGCATCCCTCCGTGCACGTCCTGCATCGCACGCAGAAGAATGGGCTCGGACGCGCCTACATCGCTGGTTTCAAGTGGGCGTTGCAGCGCGGATACGAGTTCGTGTTTGAAATGGACGGCGATTTTTCCCACAACCCGGACGACGTGCCCATATTCCTGCAGGCTGCGGAGGATGCGGATCTCGTCCTGGGTTCGCGTTACATTCATGGCATCCGTGTCATCAACTGGCCGTTGCGCCGCTTGATGCTCAGCGTCAATGCCGGCAAGTACGTGCGCATCGTGACGGGCATGCCATTCAGCGACCCCACTGGCGGATACAAGTGCTTTCGCCGCCGTGCATTGGAATCGCTTCGGCTGGATGAGGTGCAATCCAATGGCTACAGCTTTCAGATCGAATTGACCCACAAAATCTGGCGGCAGGGGATGAAAGTGGTTGAAGTTCCAATCATCTTTACGGACCGCTTTCAAGGCCATTCGAAGATGTCGCGCGATATCGTGCGGGAGGCGTTCTGGATGGTGTGGAAGCTCTGGTTTCAAAACGGAATGCGCCGTCGTCCGACGGTCCCCCCGCAGAGGCCTGGCAATTCCGGCAAGGCCTTGCCTTCGCAAGCGCTTTGATCTGACTGGCCGACGCAAAAACACGAAGGGGACGGCCACAAATCGCACAGCGCGGCAGAGCCGCAACCAAAAGGGGATGGGGAAGACGGGTTTCCAAGAATTGCGCTGATTTTCGCGAATTGCCTGCCGGTTTGGTGTGATGAGTGTGTTTCTTGGTTTACTATTCTTCAAGTGATCCGCGGGCAAAACGGGATTTGAACAGGAGGACCCAGAGATGGCGGAGGAAGACGTTTGGGCAATTCGTTTTGATCGGTTATCACAAGGAGGGCATTGCGCGAGATGTGATCCGTCAGGAGCGAGTAAAGGAGGATCTAATCACCGTGATCAGCCGTCGAGCCCTGCCGCACCTGGTTCGTGCGTGGCAATCGCCTGACCAAGAAACTGGAACTCAAGCTCAACTGGGGCAAATGCATCTATCTCTATTTTTACTTCTTGCATCAACGGCTGGGTTTTCTGCATCTGCGGCTGCAAACGTGGTTCCCGCGGCAGTCCACATCATGACACCGCTGGCCCAAGAAGCCGGCAAAGCTTGCCGCGCCAAACAAAAGCAGGGAAGACGTTTTCGAGCGCTGCGAGCCTTTGGAGAAGATGTTGAGTTGCTCAAGGCTGTCAACCGAATTTGCGATCAGCGGCTTTCGCAACTATGACATCCGGCAGGCGCTCTATGGTCAAAGGGTCGGAAAAGCTCAAAAGCGCAAGCAATCCGCAGCAGTGAGCCGCCGACTAGTTCGGGTCCGCGGTGCCGACTGCGAATGGAGAAATCCTCTATGCCCACACGAACGGCACGGTGAATTCGAACTCGGGGCGGACTGAACTCATGCTGCGGGCACAAGGCCTAATCCGCAATTGTGGGATAGTAGTAAGGATTAGAAGAACAAAATCCCGCTCCTCTCTCTGCTACCTCTGCTTGCTCCTGTTCAATGCCGTTTTCCGTTTCCAACCTTCGCGTCCTTCCCATGAACCTGCGCAGGTTCCAGGGTCGTGAGCAGGTTAAAAACAAGGGCTTCGCATGAGGTCGTTTGTTTGGCTACGGCGAAGTGCGGCCCGCCTGGTTTGACACCCGGTTCCCCATAGGCTATTGAACCAGCCGTTCACTCGTGCGGAATTCACCTGAAATGTATGAAAACGATTCTCCTTGTTGCAACCGCCGCGCTGATTTGCGCCGTGCAATTCGCCGTTGCCGCTGATGCTCCATCCGCCCTGAAGGCAGGGGACAAAGCGCCTCTCGTAGAAGGCAAGGACCAGGACGGAAAAACGTGGAAGCTCGCCGACGACATAGGCAAGCAGGCGTTGCTACTCTACTTCTATCCCAAGGACGAAACGCCGGGCTGCACAAAGCAGGCCTGCAGCATGCGCGACAGCATCACTGAACTCGAACAGAGCAAGGTCAAGGTCGCGGGGGTCAGCTTCGATTCCGCCGAGAGTCACCAAAAGTTCATCGCGAAGCATGGATTGAATTTTCCGTTGATTGCCGACACCGACGGGAAGATTGCGGAAGCGTATGGAGTGAAGATGAAGGACCGAAACATGGCCCGCCGCGTGAGCTTTCTGATCGGACGCGACGGCAAGATCGCGCACGTCACGGACTCGGGCGATCCGGAGAAACATGTCACGGAAATGAAACTCGCGGCTGCGACTTTGAAGAAGAGCTGAGAATATCTTACGTTCGTTTGGGGCTGTGGCGGAAAACCAGCCCGTTTGCTAAAAACCGCATGACCTCCGACCTTTCCATTTTTGCCGCGCGACTCCGCGACTTCATTGAACTCGCGTCCCGCGAGGAGTTGTATCTCCTCCCTGCAACCGATCCTGCGCTCAAGTCCCACCTTGACATCGAATTCAATGGAATGGCGCTTGTTCTCTTTGCGTTGCAGTTTGCAAATAACGCCGTTTATCGGCGCCTCTGTGAGTCGCGCGGGATCACACCCGACACGGTGAACCACTGGAGCCGCATCCCTTCAGCTTCAACGGTCGCATTCAAGGAATTCGATGTAACTTCGATTCCGGCCGCGCAGCGCATGAGCGTCTTCCACTCAAGCGGAACGACTGAGAATCGTCCGAGCCGGCACTGGCATTCGACCGAATCCCTGGCGCTTTACGAGGCTTCGCTGCTGCCATGGTTTGAGCGAAACGTGATGCAGAACGTGATGGGGCAGGGGTCAACGTTCAAAGCAGCCGCCCTGACGCCGCCGCGCGCGTTGGCGCCGACCTCATCGCTCGTGCACATGTTCGAAACCGTTCGCGGCCGGCTGAGTGAATCGGTAACGGACTTTGCATTTCTGGGCACCGTTGCGCCGGATGGATCGTGGAAACTGGAGGTCGCGGCAACGCTGGATTTTCTGCAGCTCGCCATCGAGGCAAAACAACCTGTGCTGTTGTTGGGAACCGCCTTTTCGTTCGTTCACTTGATGGATGCCCTCGCCGAGCGCGATCTGCCCCTTGCGTTGCCGAACGGTTCGCGCGTGATGGAAACGGGTGGTTACAAAGGACGCTCCCGCAGCATGCCCAAGTCTGAATTGCACGGGTTGATTTCGAATCGACTCGGTGTTGCGGCGACGCAGATTGTTTGCGAATACGGCATGAGCGAATTGAGCTCGCAGGCTTACGATTCGGGCGAGTTGCGGACATTTCGCTTTCCTCCATGGGCGCGTGCCCAGGTTGTCTCCGTTGAAACGGGGGCCGAAGTCTGTGTTGGGGAAACTGGACTGCTGCGGATCTTTGATCTCGCCAACGTTTATTCCGTGATGGCCATCCAGACTGAAGACCTGGCCATTCGACGAGGCGATGGATTTGAGTTGGCGGGACGCATTGAATCCAGCGAGCCGCGAGGCTGCTCCCTGATGCCCGCGAGCTCCTTTTGATTGCTGTGAACCTGCCCAATTACTTTATCGCCGACCTGCCGGCCGATGCGGTGCTGACACCTGAAATGCTCAGCGAGGCATGCCGCACGTTGCGCCGAAACCGCGAGCAATATTTGGCGGCGCGGTCGACGGAGAGCCTCATTGAATTGCTCAGCGCGGTTGCGCTGAACTGGCTGAACCCGGGCTACACCTTTCGCAAGCTTGCGCTGGAACATGGGCCTGCGGCGACGGGTTTTTCCCGAGAAACCCTGTCGAACGGCCTCGACCAGTTTTTCCGCCAATTGACGCCCGAGAATTTCAGCACGCTTCTGACACAGGATCTCGGTCACACGCAGCGCCTCGAAAAATTCGTGGCGACAGTGGCGGAGGAACGTCAGTCCCGCCGAAGCATCGCCTGCGCGCCCGAGTTGCTGGTGCAGATCGCGGCCGGAAACCTGCCGAATCCTTCGTTCATGAGCCTTGCGCTTGGGATTCTTCTGCGTTCCGCGCAAGTCATGAAATGCGCCAGTGGCGGTGCGTTTCTGCCGAGGCTTTTCGCGCACTCCATTTATGACGAAGATCGAAAACTCGGCGCCTGTCTTGAAGTCGCAGAATGGCATGGCGGAAACACGGCTCTCGAGGACGTGCTGTTTGCCGATGCGGATTGCGTCACGGCGACAGGATCCGATGAGGCGCTTGCGGCGATTCGCCAGCGCGTTCCCGCCCGCGCCAGGTTTGTGGGTTATGGGCACCGCGTGAGTTTTGCTTTTGTGGCAAAGGATGCGTTGACGAGTTACAACAGCCGCAGGGTCATCTCGCGCGCGGCCAATGATGTGGTGGCATGGAACCAACTGGGATGCCTCTCGCCGCACGCGGTGTATGTGGAGAATGGGGGGACCCTGGACGCGGAAGGATTTGCGGAAGCCCTCGCGCAGGAGCTTGCGGAACGTGAAGCAGTGGAACCGCGCGGGTCCGTTCCCAATGAAGCTGCCGCTCAGATCGCCTCTCGCCGCGCGTTCTACGAAGTGCGGGCGGCGCATTCCCCCGACACGCGCCTATGGACCAGCGAACAGTCCACAGCCTGGACCGTTGTTTACGAATCCGGCGCGAAGTTTCCACACTCGTGCCTGAACCGGTTCATCTATGTGAAAGGTGTTCCGGACTTGAAGGCGGTTATTGAAGGTGCGGACACCGTTCGCAAACAGGTTTCGACCGTCGGCATTGCTGCATCCGAGGCGCGCTCAATGGCGCTTGCCACGGAATTCGCGCGCTGGGGCGCGACGCGGATCTGCCCGATCGGCGAGATGCAAAATCCACCCCTGACGTGGCGCCACGATGGACGGCCAGCGCTGGGTGACTTGATTCGGTGGACGGATTGGGAAGGATAGAACTTCGCGATGCCGTGCTGTCGCGTCTGCCTGACAAAGTTACGATGGAACTAAGAAAAACGTTTCAATTTGAAGCGGCGCATTTGCTGCCGCATTTGCCGCAGTCACATAAATGCCGTCGCTTGCACGGGCACAGTTTCTCCGTCGAGATCGCCGTGACGGGTGATTGCGATCCGAAGCTCGGATGGGTGATGGATTACGCGGAGATCACGGCCGCGTTTCGCCCGATCTGGGAGAAGCTCGATCACTACTACCTGAATGAAGTTGAGGGTCTCGAGAATCCGACGAGCGAGAACATCGCCATCTGGATCTGGCGCCAACTGAGGCCTGTGTTGCCCCTGCTGAGCGAGTTGGTGGTAGCGGAGACGTGCACCGCGCGCTGCGTGTACCGCGGGTAGGAGCGCGGGGCTTCAGCCCGCTTGAGCGCGTGGAGGCAATTGCGCGTAGGCAGTGTCCGCGACTGGCAGCGGGGTTTGACGCTGAAGCAGGCTGAAACCTGCGGTCTGGAAATCCCGGTTAACGTGGGACGCGTGACGACTTATTCCTGCCACACCGTGACGCCAGCCACTGGCACTTCGGCCGTCCCAACGAGGATCTTTGCATCGCGCGGCACGGGCGCACGCTGTGATTTCTCTGTGAAATTCGTTGCGATCCAGAATCCGTCGCGCCAATCCACGAGGAAATTTTCAGGAAGGTTTTCCGTTTCAACCCGCGCTCGGTCGAATACACCGCGAATCAACTGCGCTTCGAATCCGCCATCCTGCGAATCGACGCCGATGTAAGTCACACTCCCCCGGCCAAGTTTGCGTGTCACCGCAGCTGCGCCCCCCGCGTAATATTGGTCCGCGTGCGTGGCCAGTACCGTGGCGTCCGGGCCAGGTTCAAGCACCTCGCCCCACGTCACCCAATCGTAGGTTTGCCTCCCTGCTTTGACCTTCGCTGAATTGGGAGCGGGCAGGGTGTCATAGAATTTAATCTTCGCCCCGATGAGTTCGAGGATCGGCATCGCCCACGGTCCTTCCCACAAGTGACCCCGCCGATCCTTGATTCCGGTGCGGCAGCTCAGCACAAGGTGCCCGCCCTTTTCAGCATACGCCGCCAATCGGCGCACAAGATTCGAGTCAGCGAGTTGGTATGCGGGGGCGATGAGGAATGGATACTTTTGAAAGTCTTTGTCTTCGGTGATGACATCCACAGGAGCGCCGACACGCTTCAAGGCGCGATAATGTTTAAACAGGTGGCCCATCGTATCCCAGCGAATGTTCTGCTTGTGGTTGTCGATGTCCCAGCGGTTTTCAAAGTTGTAAAGAAGAGCCGTGCGGCGGGCGCTGTAAGCGGGGGGTTCCTTGGCATCAGGCTTTAGATTTTCCCGCAGCAAGGCGATTTCCTTCGCCGCCTGCGAATACTGTTCTCCGCCCGTGCTGGCAGTGACGCCGTCGGTGCCGACGATTCCATAATGATACTGCTCGGCTCCGAACAGAGGCTGCCGGTAGCGGTAGGTGCAGACGATTTTTGAGCCCGCAGCAAACGCCCGCATGAGCCACATGTGAATGGCGCCGGGATACGGCTGGGGATTCACTTCACCCCAATTCACCTGGCCAGGCTGCAGCTCCATGATGCCCTGGAAACCGTTGATGCTGCGGAAGAAATCGTGAGCGAAGGACATCTGCGCCGCGCCGCCGAGCCGGAAACCGAGCGGTCCTTCGTTCAAGTTTCCGTGGGCGGGATAAATCGTCCACGTCACGATTTCGAAATCCCTGGCGTTCAGGATCGGATACACGCGGTCAAAGCCCTGCATGAAATTGTGCGTGACCCACTGGCGATCACCGCAGTGCTTGCGGAGAATCGAGGTTTGAAACCGGAGATAATCGGCAGCTTCCTCGGCGAACCAGCGTTGGGAGTCGAGAACGGAATGTTCATTCCACTGCGCAACGAATTCGTCCTTGTTGGGAATGCGGATCTGATCGAAATTTTGATACAGCTGCGACCAGAACGCGTTGCCCCAATCGCGGTTGAGATTCTCGATCGTTCCATACTTGTTCTTCAACCACGCGCGGAACTTTGTCTGGCACGCGTCACAGAAGCACGGTTCCTTGCCGTAATGGCTCAGTTCGTTGTCGAGCTGCCAGCCCCACACGCGCGCATCATTGCCAAAGCGCTTGCCGAGTTCATCGACGATTTTGCCCACGTATTCGCGATACTTGGGGACGCTCCAGCAGGCGTGTTGACGCGTGCCGTGCTGCATGCGGCGTCCCTTGGCATCGATCAGCAGGATTTCGGGATGTGCTTCTGAAAGCCACACGGGCGGTGCCGGGCTGGGTGTGCAAAGGATGACCTTCAAGCCTTGCTCGGCGCAGAGTTGGACATTGCGCTCAAGCCAGTCGAAATCGAATTTCCCTTCCGCGGGCTCCATGAATGCCCAAGCGAACTCGCCCATGTGAACGAACTCGAGATTCAGCTTCTTCATGTTGCTGATATCGCGGGCCCATTGGTTGGAAGGCCACGCTTCTGGATAGTAGTACACGCCAATCTGCATGAGATCGCGTTGGGGAAAGAACTTCTCGGAAGCGGAAGCGCTGCCGAAACCAACGATCGCTGCCAGGGCCGATGCGAGTGCCAGGGGAAGTTTCATGGTGAAGCGGAGTAGACCAAGAAAGCGCGCGAAGGCGAAGTGAAATCAAGCCGTTGACGCTGGCTGAAATCGGCCCGGGCTTGCCAACTTACCGGAATTCTGTAGAAGGATGTGTCCACTCAAAGCGCTCGCAGCGTTCCTGCATCCAATTGCGATTTGTCTTATGAAAAAACTTCCTCTGGTTCGATGGCTGGTCTGCCTGGCGGCCGTTCTCGTGCCGGGCCTGACTTCGACCTCGGGCCAGGTGGTTCTCAGTCCGGCGTCGGTGGTTGGCAACACGCTCGGTGAATCTGCCCCCGAGGCAAGCGTCACGAACATGATCAACCAATCAGGGATCACGACGCCATTCGTCAGCGGCTCAACCCATTTCGATACGTATTTCGCAACGCCCAGCACTGTGTTTGCCAATGCCACCGCGAGCAACAACTGGCAGAGCGAGGTTGTCTTCACGCTGCCGCTTGCGGGCACCCTGGACTTCGATTTGGGAGCCACATACAACGTGGACAAGATTGCGATCTGGAACATCTCGGCGAGAGATGTGACGGTCCGCGTCGCCGACTCCATCGCGAATCTGGCCACCGCTCTCATCGCTGCCACCAACACGCTCGTGAATCACATCAACTTTCCGTTCAGTTATCCCGTGGATGTCTTGACGTTGAGTAACAGCTATTCAGGGCGGTATGTGCGTCTGGACATTCATTCCGCCTACACGTTCTCACCAAGCGACACCTTTGCCTTCGCGATCATCGGCGAGGTGGTGGTTTCCGCGTCCACCGATGTAGCCGTGCGGGGATTATCGATTCATTTGGAATCGAATGGAGACGCTGTGGTGACGTTCAGTGGAACCCTTCAAAGCACAACCAACGCGACGTCGTCGTTCATCGATGTGATCGGAAGCCCTGCCAGTCCCTACATCATTCCGAAGGCGACGCAATCGCCCGAGGCATATTTCAGGACCCGGGGAAATTAATACGTTTCAATGATGCGCCTGATTCTTGCGATCCTTGCGTTTCTGTCCTTCGAGTCAGTGCTCAAATCCGCGCCGCGTTCGCCCAATGTGATCTTCATTCTTGCGGACGACCTCGGGTACGGGGACCTCGGTTGCTACGGGCAAAAGCAAATTCGAACGCCGCACCTGGATCGGCTTGCAGGCGAAGGCATTCGTTTCACGCAGGCGTATGCAGGTTCGACCGTGTGCGCGCCGTCACGTGCCGCGTTGTTGACGGGAAAGCATACCGGTCGCGCGACCATTCGCGGGAATCGCGCCAATCGTTCACTGCCGGAAACACCGCTGTCTGCCCAAGAATCGACGCTTGGGGATATCTTCAAACGGGCTGGTTACGACACGGCAGTCATCGGCAAATGGGGCGTGGGAGAGAATGGTTCCCCGGGCGCGCCGAATCGGAAGGGCTTCGATTTGTTCTTTGGCTATCAGACCCAGTTTGCCGCGCATGATTATTATCCCGCGGCGTTGTGGCGAAATTCAGAACGGGTGGAACTTGCGCGCAACACCGGCGGCAGGCGCGGGACTTACACGCACGACTTGTTCATTGAGGAAGCCTGCAACTGGATTGCGGCACGTCGGGATCGTTCCTTTTTCCTTTATCTCGCACTCACGATTCCCCATGCGAACAACGAGGAGCGTCCGAATGGAATGCAGGTTCCGGATGCCGCTCCTTATTCGGATGAGGCATGGCCCGCGACGGAAAAGAACTTCGCAGCGATGATCACCCGCATGGACGACGGTGTTGGGCGCCTCGTCGCACTGTTGAAGGACCTGGGGATCGAGCGTGACACGCTGGTGGTGTTCACGAGCGATAACGGCCCGCATTCAGAAGGCGGACATAGCGCCGAGTTTTTCGACAGCAATGGTCCCTTTCGCGGCCGGAAGCGCGATCTTTATGAAGGAGGGATTCGTGTTCCGTTGATTGTGCGCTGGCCTGGGCGCATCCCGCCACGCGTTTCTGATCAGGTTGTGGCGGCGTGGGATTTTCTTCCCACGTTTGCGGAAATGCTTGGCGAAGCGAAGCCGGAAGAGACCACCGGGATTTCAATTCTGCCCGCGTTGTTGAAAGGCACGAGGATCAATCACCCGCCGCTGTATTGGGAATTTCATGAAGGGGGATTCAGCCGCGCTGTCCGCCGCGGCGACTGGAAACTGATTTTCAAGCCGGGAGCGGAGTCTCGCGAATTATACGACCTTTCCCGCGATCCCGCCGAAAGCCGAAATGTCGCATCGGAGCATCCGCGGGTCGTGCGGCGGTTGGAATCCGTGATGACCCGCGAACGCAAGCCGAGCGAACTTTGGCCAGTCGAATGAATCAAGCCGATACCGTAGCTCCCGCAAGGTTAGGAACGGCTCCCGGTTTTCCAAATCTCCTCGATGTGAGCGATGTCGGAAACGGTTCCTGCCTGGTACCAGGCTCCACGATGCGGAAGGCAAAAGAGCCGATTGCGGCGCAACGCTTCAAGCCACAGCACCTTCACA
This sequence comes from Verrucomicrobiia bacterium, assembly GCA_035629175.1. Lineage (NCBI taxonomy): Bacteria > Pseudomonadati > Verrucomicrobiota > Verrucomicrobiia > Verrucomicrobiia bacterium. Next base: position 65,211 of record DASPIL010000023.1, read on the forward strand.
GAAAACTTCCCGCCAGGTGATTCCGCGAAGATCCGGGGATGAATGATACCAACACCTGCGATGATATACGGCGCGTCAGCGTCGATCCAATCGAACGTATTGTCAGGTTTGATGAACAAATGGTCTTCCCCTTTGTCGTGACCCACCGCGCGCAACTTCGATTGCGTTAACAGCAGGACATCCATGCGAGCGTCATCCCATGCGCGGCTCAGGCGGTTTAAAGCGGAGTCGTCGTCGTCCTTCCAGATGATGTCGCTGTTGATCGTAAAGAACGGTTCGGGCCCGAGCAACGGGAGGGCCCGATGCAATCCGCCGCCGGTTTCCAGCGGTTCTGGTTCCTCGGACAGCGTGATGCGCACGCTTGTGAAGGCCCGAAGGTAGTCCATCAGGGGTTCCTTAAGGTAGGAAACATTGATCACGACCTCGTCGATGCCATACGCGATCAGCTTCTCGAGCGCGTATTGAATCATCGGTTTACCCGCGACAGCCACGAGAGGTTTGGGCGTGTGATCCGTCAGGGGCTTGAGGCGCTTGCCGAAGCCGGCGGCCAGCACCATGGCTTTCCTAATGCGCTGTTCCATGTCGATTCATCCAGGTTCTTACGGGTGCCAGGGTGGGATGCTGCAAGGCGGTTTGAAGTCGACGCTCAACCCGCGCCGAATGCGACTCCTTGTACTGGTGCTTCTGTTCCTTGCGGCTTAATCGCTCGAAAATCGCAAGCACCCGGGTGTGCCGTTGGGCTGCCGCAATGGCGACCGATTGATCAAAGGCATCGCGTTCCAGTCCAGGAAAGGCATCCCGATAGCGTGCCAGCATTTCCTCCCGCAAGCCCGGCGGCAATTCACGGCGGGCGTCCTCCAGGAGTGACACCAGATCGTAGGTGACAGGACCTGCGTAAGCGTCCTGGAAATCCAGCAGGCCCACGCGCTGCACCCCCGCGGATTCGGGAAGGAGCATCAGATTGGCAACATGGTAATCTCGCAGCAGAAGGGATTGGGGAGCGGCATGCGCGAGCGGAAGGACCTCGCTCCAGGCGCGCCGGAATTCCTCCTGTTCCGCCGCCGGGATTCCGGGCGTTCGCCATTCCAGGAAGAGTTCGATGTCGTGCAACATCTGTTCGGGGGAATACACGCGAAGTCCGGCAGGAACAGCATCAGAATTTCGGTGCAACGAAATCAACAGGTCGGTTGCCAATTCGAAGAGTTCCCGAGGTTCAGCGCCTGAGTCCAGCAATTGAGCAAAGGTTCGATCCCCAAAGTCTTCAAGGAGCAGCCATCCGCGCGGAACGTCTCTTGCCAAAATCTTCGGCGCTGAGAACCCCAGCCGCCGCAGGTGTTCGTCCATCCTTACAAACGGGGGCACGCTGGATGGGCAGGAGGAGGCATCCATCAGGACTCCGGTTCGCGAGCCTTGGACAACTCGAAAGTAGCGGCGCTGCGAGGCATCTCCAGCAAGGGGCGTGACCTTCGCCTGGGGCCAGCCGGCAAACCAAAGGAAGGTTTGCATCGGGTCGGCGGGTTCAGCGGATTTGACGTTGATGCTCATTGTCGGCGGCAAGGTAAGAGCCTCCCTTGGAATTGGAAAGGTTCAGACGCGGCAGATATCCATGAGATTGCGGAAAGTCGTCGAAGTGGCCGAAGCCGCGCAGACACGGGGTTTCGCGCGGGTCGGGCGGGAATGGGGGCTTGACGCCTTTGCGGCAAAAACCTAATGTCTTACGCGAACGGTAAAGATTGCTGGATAGCCAGCGCGCCAAAGTCGGAAGATAAAACTTGCCGACTTTTTTGTTCCCCACGTGGGATTTGCCGTTTGAGGAAGCAATAATATGAACGCCGATTTTTTAGCGGTCCTGGATTATTGGGAGAAAGAGAAAGGCATCAGTCGTGAAATTCTCACTGCTGCTGTGCAGGAAGCCCTGTTGTCTGCCGCCAAGAAAGCCGTCGGCCCAGCACGCGAACTCCGCGTCGCCATTGAATCCAAAACCGGCGATATCAAGGCGTTTGCCAAGTTGGTTGTTTCCGAGAAGGTCATTTCAAAGCATGACCAGATTTCCGTGTTTGACGCTCGCCGCATCAAGCCCGATGCGCAAGTGGGAGAAGAGCTTGAAATTGAGGTCACGCCTACAGGGTTCGGGCGCATTGCTGCCCAATACGCCAAACAGGCCTTGATGCAGCAGATTCGCCGCGCGGAAAAGGCGCTCATCTTCACCGAGTTCAAGGATCGCGTCGGCGATATCATCAGCGGCACGGTTCGCCGCTTTGATCGCTCCGATGTGATCGTTGACCTCGGAAAGTATGAAGCGCTCCTGCCCAACCGGGAACGGGTTCCCACGGAGGAATACCAGGTGGGCGAACGTGTTCGTTGTTACGTGAAGGCTGTGGAGCAGGGGCCGCATGGGCCTGAGATCATCCTGTCCCGCGCCGATCCGCGCTTCGTGATCAAGCTGTTCCAACTGGAAGTTTCAGAAATCAGCGATGGCACTATTGAGATCAAGGGTATTGCGCGCGAACCGGGGTTCCGAACCAAACTGGCGGTCTGGACGCGTGACGAGAAGGTGGATCCCGTGGGCGCCTGTGTCGGCCTGCGCGGCCAGCGCGTGAAGAACATCGTGCGCGAGTTGAACAACGAAAAGGTGGATATCATCCGCTGGGATTCGAACATTCGCAATTTCATCACGAATGCGCTCGCCCCGGCGAAGCTGAAGACTTTTGAAATCGATGAGCCCCGCAAACGGGTGCGCATCCTGACCAGCGAAGACCAGTTGTCACTGGCGATCGGGAAGCGCGGCCAGAACGCGCGGCTGACGTCGAAGCTGACGGGCTGGCAGGTAGACATTGACGCCGAGCACGTGGTCACCAAGGGATTTGAGGAGAAGGTGGCCGAGGCGGTGGAATCATTGGCGGCGATTCCTGGGCTGACGCGTGAGCAGGCGGATGTGCTGGTGCACCATGGGTTGACGCGGCTCGAAGATTTATTGCAGGCGGATGAGAGCGACCTTTCGGGGATTCCGGAGATTGGCGACCAGGCAGCGGCGATCCTGGAAGCGATTCGCGCTGAGAGTGCGCGCCGCACGTTGAAGATTGGCGAAACGCAGGTGGGTTGATATGGTTGGCGCTTCAAAAACGCCTGTTGTAATCTCGCGCCTATGACGGCTGCCCGGCACAACCCGCATCCGCTGGCGCGGAGTTCGTTCGCAGTTAAACAGAATTATGCCCGTTCGTATTTACGATATTTCAAAGAAGCTCGGCCTGGAGAACAAGGAAGTTCTCACCAAGGCGAAGGAACTGGGCATTACCGCCGCGCGCGTTGCGTCGAGCTCCCTCGATAAAATTACCGCCGAGTACCTCGAAGAACAGCTGCGCAAGGATCACCCTGCGCTGAGCGCCCCTGCTGCGCCAGCACCGGCACCTGCGCCCCCACCGCCGCCCGACAAGATTATCGTCGTTACTGCGCCTCCGCCGGAGCCCCCGCCTGTGGTCGAAGTGGCGCCCGAGCCTGAACCCGTTCCCGAAGCGGAGCCGGTTTCTCCTGTGACTGTCGTTGAAGTTCCCCCGGCGGCCGAGCCCGCTCTTGAACCGGCGGTTTCCGCTGAAGCTGCCGCGCCGGAACCCGAAGTGGAAGCGCCGTTCGTTGAAGAGTCGGCGCCTGCCGAACCCGTGGCCGAAGTCCCTGCGCAGCCGCAAGTTTCCGCTGCGCCGCCCGTCCCCGCTGCCCCAACTGTGCCGAAGGTTGGTGAAAAGGTTGGATTTATCCAGCTTCCTCAAAGGCCGGCTCCGAAGGTTGGAGACAAAGTCGGTTCCATCAAATTGCCCCAGCCCCCAGTCCGGCGCGGCGAACCGCAGCGCGGCGATTTCAACAGGGGGCGTGATGTCCGCGGCGGCATGCGAGGAGCACCCCCTGCCCAGGGAACCCAAGGCCAGCGCCCGGGTCAGCCACAGCAGCGTCCGGGGGGCAGGCCTGAACCTTCGAAGCCTCTGTTGCCGGCCGATGCACAGGTGATTGTGATCAAGCCGCCGATCATGGTACGCGAGCTCGCGGAGCAGTTGAAGCAGAAGCCATTCGTTATCATTGGCGACCTGATGAAGCTGGGCGTGTTTGCGACGGTCAACCAGGCGATTGACGAAGCGACAGCGCAGAAGGTCTGTGCCGCTCATGGTTTTCGTTTTGAAGTGGAGAAGCGCGAACGCGGCGGCGGCGTGGTTCACGCTCCCATCAAGAAGGTTGAACTCGACCAGGAGGACAAGCCGGAGGAATTGCGTCCGCGGGCGCCGGTTGTCACGATCATGGGCCATGTCGACCACGGCAAAACCACGCTGCTCGACGTCATTCGCAAAAGCGATGTCGCGGCAGGAGAAGCCGGTGGAATCACACAGCACATCGGCGCTTACACGATCTCCTTTCCGCACCCCGAGCGGAAGACCGAGCTGGCGCAGGTCACCTTCCTTGACACCCCGGGTCACGCGGCATTCAGTTCGATGCGCGCTCGGGGCGCCAATGTCACTGACATTGTTGTGCTCGTCGTGGCAGCCAACGACGGTGTGATGCCGCAAACGCTTGAGGCGTTGAGCCACGCGAAGGCCGCGAAGGTTCCGATCATCGTCGCCGTGAACAAGGTGGATCATCCCAACGCGAACCCGCTCAAGGTTCGGCAGCAGCTGCAGGACAAAGGTCTGGTTCCGGACGATTGGGGCGGCGACACAATTTTTGTGGACGTCTCCGCGCTCACGAAGCAGGGCGTTGATAAGTTGATCGAGATGCTTCTGCTGCAGGCTGACTTGCTGGAGCTGAAGGCAAATCCGACGCGGCGCGCCAAGGGCAATGTGATTGAATCCGGCCTGGAGCCTGGCGGTCCGACGGCGACCGTGCTCGTGCGGAAAGGCACGCTGCGCGTTGGCGACGTGATCCTGTGCGGACAATTTTACGGCAGGGTTCGCGCCCTGATCAACGAGGAGGCCAAGCGCTTGAAGGAAGCGGGTCCTTCGGTGGCCGTGAAGGTCCTGGGATTGAATGGCGTTCCTGAAGCGGGATTGGAATTCAGCGTGGTCGAGGACGAACGCGCTGCCCGTGACCTGACCGAAGAGCGCGCGCAGGAAGCGCGGCTGCAGGGCCAGGAGGCGGCGCGCAGCAAGGTCACATTGGAAAACCTGTTTGCGACCCTGGAATCGCAACAAAGCAAGACGCTCAAGCTCGTTGTCAAAGCTGACACGCAGGGTTCAGTGGAAGCCATTGTGGAGGCGCTGAAGAAGATCGATTCGGAAAAGGTTTCCCTGGAAATCATTCACAGCGCGGTCGGGACGATCACCGAATCCGACGTGGCGCTCTCCTCGGCTTCCAATGCGGTCATCCTCGGTTTCCACACGCGGGTCGACAGCGGCGTTGCGGACAAAGCGAAGCATGAAGGCGTGCAGATCAAGCTTTACGCCATCATTTACGAGCTGATCGATGAGGTGAAGGAATCGATGGCGGGCTTGCTAGAGCCCATTCTCAAGGAAGTCATCATCGGATCGGCTGAAGTGCGGAAGGTGTTTGAACTTTCCAAGGGCGCGCCCGTCGCGGGTTGCATCGTCAACACAGGGCGCATTGCAAAGGGCAAGGTGCGGGTGCGGCGCCGGCGCGAGGTGATTTACGAGGGCCTGACGCAATCGCTGCGCCGGTTCCAGGACGAAGTTAACGAGGTCCGCGCGGGGATGGAGTGCGGCATTCGTATCGACGGCTTCGGGGAATTTCAGGTCGGCGACGCGATTGAGTGCTATAATGTGGAAAAAATAGCGCAGAAGCTGTGAGCTTCGGGTTGTGCGGCGAACGAGTGATGGGCGTGCCCGTCCACGATCGGCCGCAAGCTTCGCGCCCAGACTGGATGAACCATGCCTTCTCTTAGAATTCAAAGGGTCAACGAATTGCTGAAACGCGCGATTGGCGAGGCCATTCGCCGTGAACTGCCGGTTAACGAAACGGGATTGATCACGGTGAACGAGGTGGATGTCGCCGGCGATTTGAAGACCGCGACCGTCTACGCCAGCGTGCTCGGAAATGCCGAACAGCAGAAGCGCGGTTTCGCCCATTTGGAACAGCATCGTCCCCGGATACAGGACATCGTTGCCCGAAGCGTCGTCTTGAAGTACACGCCCGTGTTGCGCTTTGTCTTTGACGATTCCGTGGTTCGCGGCAACCGCGTGCTGGAAATCATCGAGAACCTTGAAAAGGATCCAAAGGCGGGAACCGAATAGTCGGATTCGGACCTTGCAGCAGCGCTCGCCGGGAGTTTCATGAAATCGCGTCCCAAGATCATCGATCGCATTATCGAAGCCATTCGAGAGAACGAAACGTTCTGCATCGTGGGGCACATCCGGCCGGATGGCGATTGCGTCGGATCCCAACTGGGCCTTGCGCTTGCCCTTCGCGCGGAAGGCAAGAAAGTCACGGTCTGGAACGAGGACACGCTGCCGGACAAGCTGGCCTTCCTCGATCCGGATCACCTGTTTCAACAACCGAAACCCGGCCAGAAGTTCGACTGCGTCATTGCAACGGATTGCGCAAGCTTCGAGCGGCTCGGCAAGGTGGGCGAGTGCGTGCAGGACCGCAGGTTGTCGATCAACATCGATCATCATGCCAGCAATACGCGCTACGCCGACCTCAATTGGGTTTCGCCGCGCGAACCTTCCACCGGTGAATTGATCTACCGCCTGCTGAAATGCGCCAAGTGGCCCATCACCAAACAGATTTCGGATTGCCTGTTCACCGCGGTCTCGACGGATACAGGTTCGTTCCAATACCCGTCGACGCGTCCTGGAACGTTTCACGTGGGCGCGGAACTGGTCACACGTGGCGCGAACCTCGCAAAGATTTGCGACGAAGTTTACCAGTCGTATCCCCTGTCGCGCGCGCGGCTGCTCAAGCACGTTTACAGCAACTTCAAGCTGACGCATGACAACCAGGTTGCGTATTTCTGGCTGAAGAAGTCTGACTACGCGCGCACCGGCGCGGGGAGCGATGACAGCGAGGGGCTGATCGATCACATCCGTGCGATCGAGCCTGTGGTTGTGGCGTGTGTCTTTGAGGAACTCGAGCCGGAGTTGACGCGCATCAGCCTTCGCTCGAAGAACGAAAAAATAAACGTTAACGAAATCGCCGCGCTGTTCGGCGGAGGCGGCCACAAGGCTGCGGCCGGCGCCCGCATTCCAGGCAAGCCGCTCGCCGTGCAGCGCAGGGTGATCGCCGCCATCCGCAAGGCGCTCGACGCTGCCACATAACGCTCATGCAAGAGTTCACCGCGCTGGACGGCGCACTGCTCATCGACAAACCAAGCGGCCCTACCTCTCACGACGTGGTTGACGCCATCCGCCGCAAGTTCGCGATCAAGAAGGTTGGCCATTGCGGCACGCTGGATCCGAATGCAACGGGGCTGTTGATCATCGTGCTTGGACGCGCGACGAAGCTTTCCGAACGGTTGATGTCCGACGACAAGGTGTATGAAGGAACGCTGCGGCTGGGCGAATCCACCGACAGCTATGACGCCGACGGTGAACTGACAGGGTCGTTGCCGGTTCCGCCGCTTTCGCTGGCTGAGCTGAACGAGACGGCCGCAGAGTTTATTGGCGACCTGATGCAAACGCCGCCGATGGTTTCAGCCATCAAGAAGGATGGCGTGCCGCTCTACAAGCTGGCGCGGAAGGGATTGGAAGTTCCGCGAGAACCGCGGCTGGTGCACATCTACAATTTCCGGTTCACCCAGTACGAAGAACCCCTCGCGACCTTCAAGCTCGCGTGCACGAAGGGAACCTACGTCCGCACGGTCGCGCATGAGATGGGCGAAAAACTCGGCTGCGGAGCGCATCTCGCGACCTTGCGGCGAACGGTTTCCGGCAAGTTCGACGTCGCCGATGCGGCCACGCTGGATGCTGTGCTGAAACTCTCGGCGGCCGAGCTCGCAAAGCGCGTGATTCCTTTCCTGAAACTCGCGGCCAACGCGTAGGTGCCGATTCCAGGCTGTTCGACGCGGAATTCTCATTTCGGTGAACGTCATCCATAGCGCAACGGAGCTGAAACCTGCGGGACGGAAAGTCTGCGCGGCAATCGGGTTTTTCGACGGAGTTCATCTCGGCCACCAGCAGATCATTCGGCAAACGATCGCCGACGCGCAGCAACACGGGGCGATTTCTGTCGTTATCACGTTTGACAATCATCCCACGACGATCGTGGCACCCGAACGCGCGCCCGCCTTGATTCATCCGCTCGCGCAGCGCTTGCGAACGATTGAGTCTTTTGGAGTTCACACGCTGCTGCTGCTGCATTTCGATCGCGATTTCAGCCAACAACCGGCCGAGGATTTCATTGCCAGCCTCGCGCGTGACCTCGGCCGCATCCACAGCCTGTGCGTCGGGGCGAACTTTACGTTCGGCCATCAGCGTGGCGGAAACGTTGCGTTGCTGGAACGCATGGGAAAGAGTCTGGGTTTTGCGGTGCATGGGCTGGCCGCGGTGGCGCTCGACGGCAAGACGATCAGCAGCACGCGCGTCCGTGAAGCGATCCGCAATGGCGATTTGGATGCCGCAGGGCAGATGCTGGGTCGCGCCTACTCGATCAGCGCGGCGGTCGAAGAGGGCGATCGACTTGGATCGCGCATTGGCTTTCCCACAGCGAACCTCAGCGTGCGCGGGTTGGTGCTTCCTCCCAACGGGGTGTATGCAGCGCAGGCGATCATCGGAGGCGCAACACATCGCTGCGTGTTGAACATCGGCGTGCGACCCACGCTCGAGACCAGGAATCCCGCGACGCGGCTTGAAGTGCATGTCCTGGATTTCAGCGGCGACCTGTATGGCCAGGAATTGGAAGTCGTGTTCGGTGAAAAACTTCGCGAGGAGCAGAAGTTCGGATCACTTGCGCAGTTGCAGGAGCAAATTGCCAGGGACGTGGCGGCTGCCCGATTGGCCGGCTGACATTCGCGAAAATCCCGGGGATGCTGCTCCGTTCTTTCGCGTTCCAAGTCGGGGGCCGAAAAGACGCGTGAAGACAAACGAAGGCTGGCCTCCTGTTCCGGATTCCGCTACTCAGGTGCAGCATCGCATATGAACGCAGCCCCGCCCCCAGCTCGCGAACGCTGGCCTTTCCAGGTCAAGTATATCCTCGGCAACGAAGCCGCGGAGCGGTTCAGTTATTACGGGATGAAGGGCATCCTGGCCTTGTACATCACCAACGTGTTGCTGATGACCAAGGATCAGTCGACACACATCATCCACCTGTTCGGTTTCGCCAATTACTTCATGCCGCTTGTCGGCGCGTGGGTGTCGGATCGGTTCCTGGGCCGATACAAAACCATTCTTTGGATTTCCCTTTCCTACTGCGTCGGGCATGGCGTGATGGCGTTGAGCGATGTCACCACGACCATTGATGGAAAAACGATGTGCCTGTACATCGGCCTTGCGCTGATTGCGTTTGGATCAGGCGGAATCAAGCCGTGCGTGTCGGCGTTCATGGGGGATCAATTCAAGCCTGAACAGCGGCACCTGCTGCAAAAGGCATATGCGGCGTTCTACTGGTCGATCAACCTGGGTTCGACCGCGTCGTTCCTGATCATTCCATGGGTCGCGCGCAAGCATGGGTATGCGTGGGCGTTTGGAATTCCGGGACTCGCGATGGCGTTCGCAACCTTCGTTTTCTGGCTCGGAACGAAGCATTACGTGATGGTGCCGCCGGCGCGGACGACGCGGACGGCGGGGTTTCTGCAGGTCCTGTCGTTCACAACTGCGAAGTTTCTCAAGGCTTGGTTGAACCGTGAGCAGCCGAGACAACCATTCTGGGACGCGGCGCGCACGAAATTTCGGGAGGATGAAATCGATGCCGCGCGATCAGTCCTGCCGATCCTTTCCATCTTCGCCCTCGCACCGATTTTCTGGTCGTTGTTCGATCAAACGTTTTCGACGTGGATCCTGCAGGGTGAACAAATGGTGCCGTACCAGCTTGGGGATTTCACGATTGGCCCGGAGGCGATGCTGACGGCAAACCCGATTCTCGTGATGATTTTCCTGCCGATCCTCACGTGGGGCGTCTATCCGATGCTTGGCAAGTGGGCGACGCCGCTTCGGCGCATGTCGGCCGGAATGTTCCTGGCAGGCGGGTCATTCATCGTAGTGGCGATGATGCAGACACGGATCGACCAGGAGGGCGCCCAGTTGAGCGTCCTGTGGCAAATCGTTCCCTACATCATCATCACGATTGCGGAAGTCCTCTTTTCAACAACGGGACTTGAGTTTGCGTTCCGCGAAGCCGCGCCGTCGATGAAGAGCACGATCCTGGGTTTCTGGAATCTGACCGTGGCATTGGGCAACCTGCTCGTAAGCGTGCTCACGTCAGTGCTTGCCGTTGGGGATAGTGGCTCGGAATCGGTCAGCGCGGGTCGGTTTATGTTGTATGCGGCGATGACCTTTGGCGTCGCAGTGGTCTTTGCGATCGTGGCGTCGTTTTATAAGTATCGCGATCCAAGTGCAGCGCTGGGCAAGTGACGCGGGTGATCTGATCAGCCGAAGAGCCGTTTCAACAGCTCGGGCCCGTTTCCCCACAAAACGAGGAGGACGCCCATGAGCGAACCGCCCGCGATGATTCCAGACGCGACTGGGAACGTGAATTCCTCCGCGGCGTTTGGCGCCTTCTTTTGGACGGCGTAGGCGATCACTGCGCCGATGAAAAACAGGAGCGCGTAATACCATTGAAACACCCACGCCAGCCCTGCGGCTGCGGCGGACGGGTAGTAGGCCCGGCCTTTTGGAAACAGAACGGGAAGGAGGGCGAATAGTGCGCCCACGGCGCCCCCAACCCCGATGGACCAGATCTTCACCGGTTCCAAGGCGCTCAAGCCAACACTGAGGGCTTTCGCAACAGCGGCCCAGGTTTGCGCAGCCGGCGCGGGAAATTGTTCCGTTCCAAGCACTGAGGCATCGGGGACGAGGGCGCGAAACGCAAACACGGTCACGAACGTTCCGACGAAAATTCCGGCGAACTGTGCGATGAATTGCTTTCGCGGATTGGCGCCAAGCAAATAGCCGCTTTTGAGATCCACGAGCAGGTCAGCGGAAGACGCGGCCGCCGCAGACGTGATGTTCGCGCTCATGAGGTTCACGTTGATGTTCCCCGGGTTGATCGCACCAAACGTCAGTTGCGTCACCTTGCCCAACGGCCCGATGGGAGTGACATCCGTTTCGCCCGTGATGCGGCAGGCGACCAGGGCGAGCGCGAACGAGAGCACCACCGCAAGAAGGCTTTGCCAATACGGCATGTCGAACGAAATCTTCGCAAGCCAGGCGAGCGTAATGAGCGCGATGAATTGACCCGCTGCGAACCAGCTCATCGGGGTCTCGATGCGTTCCATCGGGTCGTTGGATGCCTTCTTCGTGGTGAACATCGAAGTCAGCGAACGAAACGCGCGAACGACGCTGCTCCACTGCAGCAGAAAGCTGAGGACCCCGCCCGACACCATGCACGCCGTGCCGCCCCAGAGTGTCCATTGGACAAGATCGCGGAAGCCGCTGGTGGTGACGACGCCCTGTTGTTGCAGGATGGGCACAAAGACGCCCCAACAGAGAGTTCCGCTGATGAACATGGTGGCGCAGACGCGCATTCCTGTGATGGCTCCGGCAGCAACAAAGATGGCATCCCAGGAGAAGACGATCGTTCGGCCGCTCCACGCTGCGTAATTGTCGCCAAGCAACGCCTTCTGGGCGTTCGACAGCAGCGCGCTGCTCGAGAACCGCTCCTCAAGCTGCGGCGCGACGCGTGAGAGAAGGCCGAAACCTTCAGCCCAGAACTTGTCGATGGCGGCAAGAATGCCCGAGATGAAGAGCGCCTTTGCGGCTCGCAGGCCTTTGCCGGAATGCGAATGCAGGGCACGCAGCGTTTCCGCGGCTGCAATGCCGCTGGGAAATCGAAGCTGCTCCACGTTGATCATCTGGCGCTTCATCGGTATGGCCATCGTCACCCCAAGCACCGCAAGAAAGAAAACCCAGGCAAGCATCAGGCCCAGGGACATTTGCGTGTTGTTGAGAATGACGAAAGCGGCAAACGCGGAGATCAATGTCCCACCCGTCGAATAACCCGCGGAACTGGCCGTGGATTGCATGCAATTATTCTCGAGGATCGTCATCGGCCGCCGTGCGATCCGAATTTTATGGAGCGTCGTCCAGATGGCGTAGGAAAGGATGCAGGCGGTGATTGCGACGCCGAAACCCCAGCCGGCCTTCAGTCCGATATAAAGATTGGTCAGCGAAAGCACACCGCCGAGAGCGGAGCCCATGATCACTGCGCGCCAGGTGAGTTGGGGCATCGAATCGCCGCGCCCTTTGTACACCTGCTCGAACCATTGGCGCTCGATCTCTTCGGGAGTTCCCTTGAATCCCTGGATCGGAAGTGTGAATTCGTGCGCCGATGCTGCAGGAGCGTCGCTGCCGGAACCAGATTCGGATTGCATGCGGCAAGAATTCCCCAGCCAACGCGGCGGAGCGACTCTTTTTTCGGGCACAGACCTCCAGGTTCTCGGCCAGAGCGGCGACTTGCAGTCGGCTTCCGATGACAAGAACCGATCGTGCGCACATTGAGAGTTGTGTCGATGCAACAAAAAAGTCCAACGCGCCACGAATTCCGCCGCGGGAAAAAATGAAGCGCTGCAAGTCGGCGCTCCGCTGTCGCGGTCGGGGGAGACGTGCTGTGACCTTCGTAATGGATCGCTACGGGACTCGCAGCTTCTTTCGCCACCAAAACATTCTCTCGAGTCCCGTGCGGTTTGGATACGACCGCGGCACCCAGTCTTCGAGCAACTCAAAGCCCGCAGAGAAGCGTCGCAATTGTTCTTCGCGATCTGTTCCAAACGGCGGCCCGTCGGTGTCAGGAATGAAATAGTTCACCGCGAGAAAATGGCCACCGGGTTTCAGCCAGCGCAGAGCCGCTTCAACGTATGCGTCGCGTTCAGAAGGTTGAATGGCGCAGAACAGTGTGTGCTCAAAGATCCAGTCGAATTGCCGAGGAAGGGTGTCGCGAAGAAAATCACCGTGCTGAAAATGCGCGCGCAATCCTGCGGCTTCAGTTTTCTCGCGCGCCAATCGAATCCCGCTCGGCGCGAGGTCGAATCCGTAAACGTCAAAACCGGCCGCAGCCCACGCGCGGACGTCGTGGCCTGTGCCGCAGCCGGGAACGCAAACCGTGCCTTTTTCCAGCTTGTGTGAGGCCAGAAAATCCACGAGGCCGGGTGAGGCCTCGCCTTTGTCCCAACGCAGGTCGCCTGCCTGATAGAGGCTTTCCCAATATTGCTCGCTCATAAAATACGGCACAGACTTGGAGGTCTGCGCTACGGCTCAATCTGGCCATCAACAAGATGCACCACCTTCGGCGCCCGTGCTGCAACCGACGCGTCGTGCGTGGCAATGACGAGCGTGGTTTTCCGCTCGGACACCAGCGAGCACAGCAGGTTGATGATTTCGTTGCCTGTGTGGGAATCCAGGTTTCCGGTCGGTTCATCGGCGAGGATCAAGTCAGGTTCGTTGATCAGGGCGCGCGCAATCGCGACGCGCTGCCGTTCGCCACCGGACAGTTCGTTCGGACGATGTTCGACGCGATCCTTCAAGCCAACCTGTTCCAGCAACTGGCGTCCACGCGCCCTGGCCTTGTCCGCTGGGACTCGTGCAATACGCGCGGGCAGGCAGACGTTCTCCAGCGCGTCGAGCTCGGGCATCAGATGAAATGCCTGGAAAACGAAGCCGACGCGGGTGCGTCGCAGTTCGGCCAATTTTGCTGGTGCGAAGCGCGCGAGGTTTTGTCCGCCAAACCAGATCTCACCCGTGTCGGGTGTGTCCAATCCCCCCAACAAATGCAGGAGTGTGCTTTTGCCTGCGCCTGATGCCCCGCGCAGTGCGACAAATTCCCCGCGCGCCACGCTGATGCTCAGATCACGCAACACGGTGAGCGAACGGCGGCCCAGCGAGTACGTCTTGCTGACGCCCTGGGCGGAGACCAGCGTTTCCACGGAGTGCGATCGGGAATCACTCATAACGCAGCGCCTCCACCGGGTTGAGACGGCTTGCGTGCCACGCAGGAAACGCCGCGGCACAAAGGCAGATCAGCAGCGATCCCCCGCAGATGATCACGATGTCGCCGGGCACGATCAGCGCGGGCAACTGGGTGAAACCATAGATGTCCGCCGGGAACAGTTCCATTCCTGTAGCGCTGCGCATCATGCGCAGGAAACCGTTGCGATACGTGAGCAGCAGCAGTCCGCCGATTGTTCCTGTGATGATCCCCATCACGCTGACAATCAGGCTCTGTCCCATGAACACCCACATCACCTGGCGATTCGAAGCGCCAATGGCTTTCATCATTCCGATTTCGCGCGTCTTCATCACCACGAACGTGATGGTCGTGCAGGTGATTCCGAATGCGGCGACGATGACAATGAAGAAGAGGATGTAGAGCATCACGTTTTTCTCCACGAGCACCGCGGAAAGCAGCGCGCTGTCCTCAAGCCACGTCTTGATCGTGAGCCGCGGATCCAGCGTGCGCGCGAGTTGTGCCCGAACGGGGAAGGCGAGTTGCGGGTCGTCCAGCACCACCGTGATCGCGTGAACGCTGTCGTCGAGTTCGTACATGTCCTGGGCATTCTCCAGCGACGCGACGATCATGTTCAGGTTGTACTCCTCAAAACCCACATTGAAGATTCCGCGTACTTCGTATTCATCGGAAAGCACGACCTCCTCTTCGCCTTGCTCGCGACTCTCCTTCATTCGCTCGATGTGTTTGGGAGAATAAATATCGATTCGATCGCCGACGCCTGCTCCGAGCCGGGACGCGAGCGCCGTTCCGATCAGAATGCTGCGCCCACCGAGGTCGAATTCACCGTGAACAATGTTCGTGGAAAGCGAACTGAAACGGCCTTCGGTTTCGAGGTCGAAGCCGCGAATATTCGGGGCCCAACGGGCCGATTGTCCGTTCTCGAGGCGATATTCCACGAGGACAGGGCCCATGATAAGCGGGGCGACGCCCTTGACGTGTTTGTTGGTGGCGACCTGTTTCATCAGCTCGCGGTAATCGGGCAGGGTGGAGCCCGATTCATGGATGCTGATGTGCGGGTTGAGGCGCAGGATGATGTCGCGGAGTTCCTGCCCGAAGCCTGTCATGACGCTGATGACGATGATCAGAACGGCGACGCCGAGTGCGACGCCGATGACCGAGATGAGCGTAATGACTGAAACGAACGTGCGTTTCGGCCGCAGGTAACGCAGCGCGAGCAACAGTTCGAAGGGCAGTCCAGACATGCGGCGGAAGCTAAACGGATCGATTCAAAGTTCAAGGTTCAAAGTGGGTTGAGCCTGCAACATTCATTCAGATTAAGAGATGAGCAACCACGAAACACACTCATCACACGAAATGGGGCAAGCAAAGATCTGCAGCACGGCGATCCGCTGTTCGGAAATGGCTGGCACAATGCTTTCGAAGGGAACCTGAACGCAAACAACCATCCAAAAGAATTCGCAGCATGCGCCGGATGCGGGTAAAGCCGTACGCCAGTTGCATTCAGCGTGCCTGTGCGCTAGTTCTTTGGAGAACCAGCAGCCGGCCAGGGACAGCATCGACAAATTTTTATGTGCGATCGAAACGAACAATTGGGGCGCCCCTTCACGCGCCGTGAGTTTCTGAAAGTTTCCGCTGTCGCGGGAATCGGCCTGGCGAGTGCGCCGAAACTCTTCTCGGCGGATTCAACACCTGGCGAAATCCCTGTGCGCGAACTGGGAAAGACCGGCGTAAAGGTTTCCGCCGTTGGACTGGGCGGTTATCACATTGGGATTCCGGACGAACAGGAAAGCATCCGCATGATCCGCAGCGCCATTGATCGCGGGATCACTTTCATGGACAACTGCTGGGATTATCACAACGGCAAGAGCGAGATCTACATGGGCAAGGCATTGCGCGATGGGTATCGCGACAAGGTTTTCCTGATGAGCAAGATCGATGGCCACACAAAGGAGGCCGCGGCAAAGCAGATTGAGGAATCGCTTAAGCGGCTGCAAACGGATCGAATTGACCTCATGCAATTTCATGAGGTGATTCGCGACACGGATCCCGACAAGATCTTTGGGGAGGGCGGCAGTGCGGAGGCGATGCTTGAAGCGAAGAAGGCGGGCAAGATCCGGTTCTTCGGATTTACCGGCCACAAGGACCCGGCGATTCATCTGAAATGCCTGCGCGTTGCAGCGGAGAAGCAATTTCCTTTCGATGCCGTCCAAATGCCGTTGAATGTGATGGATGCCCACTTCCGCAGCTTCGAAAAGCAAGTGTTGCCGGAACTCGTGAAGAATCGCATTGGCGTTTTGGGAATGAAGCCTCTAGGGAGTGGAGCGATTGTTCGAAACGGCGGCGTAACGGCTATTGAGTGCCTGCATTACGCGATGAGCCTGCCGACGTCGACGGTGATCACGGGATGCGACACGATGAAGATTCTGGACCAGGCGGTGGAGGCAGGGCGGACGTTCAAGCCGATGACCAGGGAACAGATAACGGCATTGCTTGGAAGGACACGCGAGCCTGCACAGGAGGGCCAGCTCGAGCGCTTCAAGACATCCACGCAATTCGACGGCACCACGCATAATCCGCATTGGCTGGGGTGAGATGGAACATAGCCCAGGTGTCCGAACCTGCTGGATCGCCGTGCTTCCAAGCGGCTGGGCGTAACCCGCGCATTCGCGATACAACTGACTCGGAGGTCTGCGATACAGCGGCGCTGCGTGGGAGCGGGATTCATTTTGCTTGAATTACGGATGCCGCATCGGGATTATCCACGACACGTCGGCCGGTGGTCCGTGAGGAGCGTCGAAGGGCAGTTTGTCTCGCCCGGTTTAGCTTTGAACGAACCCGAGCTGCGCATGACAGTATGTCGCAACGCTCCAGTGCATTGACCTGGTTTAAACGAGATAAGGAACGGGACCGGTTTTACCTTTTCCCGGGGATGGGCGGCCGCGCGGCGCGCGCGAAGCACCGTCGCATCCTGAATTGGTCCATTGCGATAGGCCTGCTCGTTTCATCGATCGTTGCCATCTGCATCTACCTTGCGAACCGTCCCGGGCTTTAGGCGCGCGACGCCGAAAGCGCTGAAGGTTCTGCGGTTTAGGCGCGAACGGATTTCCACAACCGCGGTTCACCTCGACCCAAACCTCTGGCAATCCCTTACCTCAGTTGCAAAACGGGGCGACGCCGGTAAGCTCAGCGCATGATGAAGGCCGAACGAACGCCAGCGGATCCCGAATTGAGGCGCCGTATCCAGGAACTGATCCAGTTCAAGGGCGGGGGATACAACCAGGAGAGCGTTGCCGATATCATAGAAAGCGCGCTGAAGCTCCTGCACGACGTCCAGGACAGCGGCGATGTGCGCGTCATCCGCACCGCCATTCGCGAGTTGCGATACGCCTTCCGTTTGTTTGCGCCCTTTGCCCACGCCCGCAAGGTGACGATTTTCGGCTCCGCGCGGACGTTGCCATCAAAATTGGAATATCAGCAGGCACTGGAGTTCGGCCGCAAGATCGCAGAGGCGGGGTTCATGGTCATCACCGGGGCCGGCGGCGGGATCATGCACGCCGGGCATGAGGGCGCCGGGCCGGAGAAAAGTTTCGGGGCGAACATCCGCCTTCCCTGGGAACAAGGCGCGAATCCGATCATTCGCGAGGACAAGAAGCTCGTCACATTCAAATACTTCTTCACCCGCAAACTGATCTTTATCCGCCACTCCGACGCAATCGTGCTGTTCCCGGGGGGATTTGGAACCATGGACGAAGGGTATGAAGCGCTCACCCTGATGCAGACAGGCAAGAGCCAGTTGATGCCGCTGGTCCTTGTGGATCGGCCGGGCGGCACGTATTGGAAGACGTGGGACAAACACGTGCGTGAGCACCTGCTCCGTGATCAATTGATTTCCCCGGACGATCTGAACCTTTACCGCATCACCGATAATACCGACGAAGCCGTCAAGTGCATCACCCGGTTTTACAGGAACTTCCATTCCAGCCGCTTCGTAAAGGAGTTGTTCGTGATCCGCCTTAAACATGCGCCCACCGAGACTGCAATTGAGGCAATGAACGAGGACTTCCACGACATCATCACCGGAATCCCCATTCGTGTGACGGGTCCCACGCCTGAGGAGCTTGAGGATGGAGATAATGTCGACCTGCCGCGGATCGCATTTGGATTCAACCGCCGGGACTATGGGCGTTTACGGCAGCTGATCGATGTCCTGAACAGTCTTTGATCCGAGGGCCTGCATAGGGTCTTAACCCCATATTTTGAGTGTTTGCGGAGTGTGGATACTTTTCCGGTCCCGTTCGTCCCTTTTCTCGGATGTTGGCGCATTCTGAAAAGTTAACGCAGTCACAGGAACCCGCAGCCTTTGCGGCATCCTGTGTCGAATTTTCTTTGCCCCTGGTTACAGTGATTGGCTGCAACGTCTTCATTGCCAAAGTCTTTGAGGGTCAGGCGGGACGGCCTGCTGAGTCGTTTATTGTCTGATTTTTCGCCTCATGAGCCACTACATGCGTCGACTCTGCAGCCTGGTGCTCGCGATTCTCGTTTGCGTTTCCACTGAATCCCGGGGGGCTGAATTCGGAGAGGCTGAGCCCGCATCGGCGAAAAACCTGAAGCAGCTCAGTTTTGAGGAATTGTTGGAGCAGGAGGTCAGCCTGGTCACGCGGACTCCTGAGCGGCTGAGCCGATCTCCCTCGGCCGTGCAGGTCATTACGGGGGATGATATCCGCCGTTCCGGTGCGACGAGCATTCCTGAGGCGCTTCGCCTTGCGTCGAACCTTCACGTGTCGCAGGTCGACACCCGAAACTGGTCGATCAATGCCCGCGGATTCAACAACCCGCTGGCAAACAAACTCCTCGTGATGATCGACGGCCGCTCGGTGTACACGCCCCTGTTCGCCGGCGTGTTTTGGGATGTGCAGAACGCCCTGCTGGCCGACGTGGATCGGATCGAGGTCGTCAGCGGGCCCGGCGCCACCCTGTGGGGCGCAAACGCCGTTAATGGCGTAGTCAACATCGTGACGCGCGGGGCTCGCGACACCCAGGGGATGCTCGTGGAAGGCGGCGGCGGATCGCTTTTGCAGGATTACGGCGCCGTTCGCTATGGCGGCCATGTGGGCAGCAATTTCTTCTATCGCGTTTACGGCTTCCGATTTGATCGGAATCCTACGGTTTTCCCGAACGGCCGCGATGCAACGGACGCATGGGAGATGACGCAGGGCGGATTTCGAGCCGACTGGCTGCCGAGCGAGGCAAACACAATTACGATTCAAGGAGATTTCTATTCGGGAGAAAACGAAGGGGAGCCGGGCGTGCGTTCGGCAATCGATGGACAAAACCTGCTCGGCCGCTGGACGCATGCGTTGTATGAGGAATCCGACTTTACACTGCAGTTCTACGTGGATCGCACCTGGCGCAACGTCATGCCTCGGAACAATGAGGAACTGCGGACGTATGACATCGATTTTCAGCATCGCCTTCCGCTTGGGTCGCGAAACAATGTGACGTGGGGGCTCGGGTACCGGCTGATGCAGGACGACGTGAAGAATTCGGCTTCACTGGCATTTTTTCCTGCGCGGCGCGACCTGCACCTGTTCAGCGGTTTCCTGCAGGATGAAGTGGTGCTTGTCCCTGATCGGTTGAAGCTGACGGTGGGTTCGAAGGTTGAGCACAACGATTACACAGGCTTCGAATTTGAACCCAGTGGACGACTTGCCTGGCTGCTGGATGAACGGCATACGCTCTGGTCGGCGGTATCGCGCGCCGTTCGCGCACCGAGCCGCATCGACACAGACGTCCTGTTTCCTACCGCAGGCCTTGCGGGAACATCGGACTTCAAAGCTGAAGAGTTGCTGGCGTTCGAATTGGGATACCGCGTGACGCCGCATCGCAACGTTTCGCTCTCACTCGCGACGTTCTACCACATGTATGAGAACATCCGCAGCATAGAACCTGCTCCCGGTGGATTTGAGATTCAGAATAAGAACGAGGCGGAGTCCTGGGGCGTGGAGCTTTCGGGCACAATCCAGGCAACAGACTGGTGGCGTATGCGAGGGGGCTATACCTATTTTGATCGCGATGTGCGCCAGGTTCGCGGCGGGATGGACATCAACGACGGAACCAGCGAGGGGAACGATCCCCGCAACCAGGCGGTTGTCCAGTCGATGTTCAACCTGCCAGGCAGGGTAGAGCTGGACTTCACATTCCGTTACGTCGACGCACTGCCGTCCCCGCATGTGCCCGCATATTTCACCGTTGACACGCGCGTCGCGTGGCATCCGACTGAAAACCTGGAGCTTTCGGTGGTTGGACAAAATCTCTGGGACGACCAGCATCCGGAGTTTGGCGCTGCCGGCACGCGGCAGGAGATTCCACGCAGCATATTTGGAAAGGTGACATGGCGGTTTTAGGGGCAACTCATCGGAAAAGGGCGGGTGGATGGCGACAGCCCCGGGGGCTGCGCGGCTGGGATATTTTCCGCATTCGCACCGCGTGGTGGATGGCACTTCTATGGTTTGTTTCGGGGACGCTTGCATGGGCGCAACCTGTTTCGCGCGAGTATCAGTTGAAAGCGGTGTTCCTTTTCAACTTCGCACAGTTTACCCATTGGCCCACCAACGCCTTCGCCGGCACCAACGATCCGATTGTGATTGGGGTGCTGGGACGAAACCCGTTTGGCGATGCGTTGGGGGATACGGTGCGGGGGGAAACCGTGGGTGGCCGCCCGCTGTCGCTCGAGCATTACAGCCGGGTGGAAGAGGCGACCAACTGCCACATCCTGTTCATCGCGCCATCAGAAAGCCGCCGCACGCAACGGGCGATCGACGTGCTGCGCCAGCGCCCCGTCCTGACTGTGGGGGACGAGGATACGGCAGAGGGGCGCGCGGTCATGATCCGATTCGTTGAGCAAAACAACAAGTTGCGCATTCGCGTGAACCTGGATGCGGTCAACGACGCCCATCTGACGCTCAGCTCCAAGCTGTTGCGCGCGGCGGAAATTGTTTCTTCAGGGAGACAGTGATGCGACTTCAGGATCTTCCCATTCGCCGGCGCATCATGGCGGCCATCATGCTGACCAGCATGACGGTTGTGTTTCTCACGGTGGCGGCGTTCATGATCTACGATCTGACGACGTTGCGCCGCACCATGGCGCGGGACTTCACGACGCTTGCCCGTGTGCTTGCGGATAACAGCAGCGCGGCGCTGGCATTTCAGAACGACATTGACGCGCGCAAAGTCCTGGCTTCCGTCACGGCCGAACCGCAAATTGTGGCAGCTGCGTTGTACGACGCGGACGGGAGCCTGTTCGTATTTCATCCGCCCGAGCTGGACACGGCCTCCCTGCCGAAAAATCCCACGCCGATTCCCTATCAATTCAGCCGCCACGATGTGGTGCTGGTGCAGCCGGTCATGGAAGCGACGGCGCGGTACGGAACGTTGTATCTGAAGGCCGACCTGCGGATGTTTTACTCGCGCTTGAAGCTCTATGCCGTGCTCTCGATTATCATTCTCGCGAGTGCTGTCATTGTTGCCTTCGCGCTTTCGAACCGTCTGCAGCGGCATGTTTCAGAACCCATTTTAGAGCTCGCCGGCGCGGCTCAAAGGGTTTCGAAATTGGCTGATTATTCAGTGCGAGTGCCGCTCAGCAGCGCCGGGGAGATCGGCCTCCTGACGAGCGCATTCAACCAGATGCTCACGCGCATCCAGGAGCAGACAGTCGCGATTCAGGAGAGCGAGAATCGATTGCGCATCGCGCTCGAGGCGTCGCGCACGGGCACGTGGGATTGGGATATTGCGGTTTCACGCGTGCGCTGGGACGAGCGGAACGCAGCTCTGTTCGGTCTGAAGCCTTCAGAATTCCGGGGCACGTACGAACATTTCGAGGCGTTAATAGAAGAGGGCACGCGGGAAACCGTCAAGCGCGCCGTTAAACACGCTCTCGAGCAAAAGACTGATTTCGAGGTGGAGTTTCCCATCGTGCTTCCGAACGGCACAAGGCGCCAGATGCTCGCCCGCGGCCGCGCGTTCTACGATGGGAATGGGAAGGCGGTTCATATGAGCGGGGTCACGCAGGATGTGACGGAACGCCGGCGTTCAGAAGTCGCGAGCCGCTGGTTCTCTGCAATCGTCGAATCGACGGATGACGCGATTGTCGGAAAGGACATGCATGGAATCGTCACGAGCTGGAATCGCGGCGCTGAGCGCATTTACGGGTACACAGCGGACGAAATGATTGGCAAGCAGATGGAAATCCTGTCCGTTCCCGAGGACGCTGGCTTTGAAGAAAGGCTTCTCGACCAGGTGCGTCGCGGCGAGACCCGGCAATATGAGGTGGATCGGGTTTGCAAGGACGGAAAGCGGATCACCGTCGCGCTCACATCGTCGCCCGTGCGTTCCAACAATGGTGAAGTGATTGGCGTTTCGTCCATTTCGCGAGATATCACCGCGCGCAAACTCGCGGAACGCGAACTGGAGGAAAGCCGCGCGCGCCTTTCGGGAATCATCGGGTCAGCGATGGATGCGATCATCAGCGTCGATTCCAATCAGACGATTACGCTGTTCAACGCGGCGGCCGAACGAATGTTCCGCGTGGATGCGATCGACGCTGTTGGAAAGCCGCTCGACATGTTTATTCCCGAACGCTTCCGCCGCGCGCACCGCGGCCACGTCCAGGAGTTTTCAAAGACAGGATCGACGGCGAGAGCAATGGGGCACTTGCGGCCGCTGGCAGGTCTGCGGGCCAATGGCGAGGAATTCCCGATTGAGGCGTCCATTTCGCACATCGAGATCGGCCAGCAGCAAATCTTCACGGTCATCCTGCGCGACATCACCGAGCGGATGAACGCAGAGCAATCGCTTGAGCGGCAGGCGCGCGTGCTGCGGGAGCAGGCGCAAATGCTCGACCTTGCGAACGTGCTGGCGCGTGACCTCGATGACCGCGTCATTCTGTGGAACACAGGCATGGAGAAGATGTATGGATGGCTCCGCACCGAAACTTTGGGGCAGGTGGCGCATCAGATTCTTAAGGCCGGTTTTCCCGCCCCGCTCGAAGAGATTAAGGCGATTCTTTATCGGGAGGGACATTGGGAAGGGGAGGTGGTTCACACCCGCAAAGATGGCCAGCTGCTTTATGTGAACAGTCATTGGGTGCTCCACACGGACCCGCAGGGGCAGCCGATCGCGGTGCTTGAGGTGAACACTGACATCACGGAACGCAAGCACGCCGAGCAGGAGATCCTGCGCATGAACGCCGAACTCGAACGCCGCGTGCAGGAGCGAACGACTGAGCTTGTGGCGGCGAATCACGAGCTTGAGGCATTCACGTATTCAGTGGCGCACGACCTGCGTGCACCGCTGCGGCACATTGACGCATTCACAAAAATCATTTTCGACGACTTTGCCGACGAAATTCCCGAGGAAGCGCGCCACTATCTGGAGAACATTCGCAAGGGCAGCCAGAACATGAATCAGCTGGTGGACGACCTTTTGAACCTCGCGCGGATCGGACGACAGGAACCGCGGCGCGAGACGACGCAACTCAACGTGTTGGTCGACGACATCATTAGTGATCTGCGTCGGGAAACGGATCGTCGCAACGTGGAATGGCGGGTAAGCCCGCTGCCAACGGTGGAATGCGATCCCGGACTGATCAAGCAGGTGCTCGTGAACATCCTTTCCAACGCCGTCAAATACACGCGCCCAAGGCAGCAGGCGGTCATTGAGGTCGGTCAATTTGAAGAGAATGGAGAAACGGTCATTTTCATTCGCGACAACGGTGTCGGCTTCAATATGAAGTACATCGACAAACTGTTCGGTGTGTTCCAGCGGTTGCATCGGTCGGATGAATTCGAGGGCACAGGCGTGGGATTGGCGACGGTGGAACGAATCATTCGCAAGCATGGCGGCCGAATCTGGGCTGAGGCCCAACCCGACAAGGGCGCCACGTTCTACTTCACACTCGGCAACCGCGCCAACGCCGCTGCCGCCTGACGCCGCTTCGCGCCTGGGCTGCCCAAGCTCCCCGTCACGTTGAACCTTGAACGTGGAACCAGGTAATCCCTACTATCGCGCGCGACATGAGACGCGCCGTTTTCCTGGATCGCGATGGCACCCTGATCGCGGAGAAACATTATCTGCATCGGATAGCCGAGGTGGAAATTTTCCCAGGTGCGATCCCTGCATTGCGCCGGCTGCACGACGCCGGGTTTCTTTTGTTCGTCATCACGAACCAATCGGGTGTTGGCCGCGGTTATTTCACGCTCAACGATGTGGAAAATGTCAGCCGCCACATTGCGTCTCTGTGCGCAGAGGAAGGCGTTTGTTTCGCCAGGGTCTACGTGGCGCCGGAACATCCTGACGCTCCCAGCCGTGGACGCAAACCGTCACCGCAGTTCGCCTTTGACGCGCGGGAAGAGTTCGGGCTGGATCTGAGCCGCAGTTACATGATCGGCGACAAGCTGATCGATTTGGAATGCGGGTGGAATGCGGGGTTGCGCCGAAGTCTCCTCGTTCGCACGGGTTATGGGGCTGAGTTGGAACGAACTTCGCCCGGACAATTGACGAAAGCCGTCGTTGTGGATGGACTTCCCGACGCTGCAGATTGGATTCTCAAAGATTCGAGCCAATGAACATCCTCGGAATCATCCCCGCCCGTTTCGCGTCGACCCGTTTTCCGGGAAAGCCGCTCGCGCGCATCGCGGGAAAATTCCTCATCCAACACGTCGTTGAGCAGTGCCGCCGGGCAAAATCGCTTTCCGACGTAATTGTTGCAACCGACGACGAACGGATTGCCTCCGTTGCACGCGCATTCTGCAGGGTGGAAATGACGCGGCCAGAGCATCCAAGCGGTTCTGATCGCATCGCCGAGGTGGCGGCACGTTGTGATTGCGAAGCCGTCGTGAACATCCAGGGTGACGAACCCTTGATCGATCCCGAGGTGATCAACCGCGTGGCAGGCCTGCTTGCGGAGCATGAGATGTCGACGGCGGCGACGGTGATTCGGGATGTTGCCGAGTATGACAACCCCAACGTCGTAAAAGTCGTTGTCAATGCTGCCGGCCGCGCATTATATTTTTCGCGGCGCACGATTCCATATCTGCGCGAAGCCGCCAACCGTCCGGTGAGCGAACAGTTGGCGGCGTTTCCTTTTTTGAAACACCTGGGCATTTACGGATTCAGGCGGGAAACGTTATTGAAGCTCGTCCGATTCCCAGTGTCACCGCTGGAATCCGCGGAAAAGCTCGAGCAATTGCGGGCGCTGGAAAATGGAATCCAGATTGCCGTCGCGCGGGTGGAATACGACAGCGTTGGCGTGGATTTGCCGGCCGATGTTGCGCGCGTGGAAAGAATTTTGGCTGCAGTTCGAAATGATGCGCAGGGATGAAGGGATCAGGCGGAGAACCGTTGTGGGTCCGCCAGGAGCTGTGACCGGTAACCAATGAAATATATCTTCGTAACAGGCGGCGTGGTGAGTTCGTTAGGCAAGGGCCTGACCGCCGCCTCTCTCGGCACCCTGCTCGAAAACCGCGGCCTCAAAGTCGTCCTGCAGAAGTTCGATCCCTACTTGAACGTGGATCCGGGAACGATGAGCCCATACCAGCATGGAGAGGTTTACGTGCTCGACGACGGCGCGGAGACGGATCTCGACCTCGGACATTACGAGCGCTTCACCAACGTGAAGCTCACCCGGTTGAACAACCTGACGAGCGGACAGGTTTACCAGAACGTTCTCAACAACGAGCGCGAGGGCAAATACCTCGGAAAAACCGTCCAGGTCATTCCTCACGTCACGGACGAAATCCAGAACCGCATTCATCAGCTCGCCGAACAATCGAAGGCGGACGTGGTCATCACGGAGATCGGGGGCACGACTGGCGACATTGAAGGATTGCCATTCCTTGAAGCGATCCGCGAATTTGCCCTCGACGCAGGCCACGGCAACGTCGCCTTCATTCACGTCACCTACGTTCCGTTCATCAAGGCGGCAGGAGAGTTGAAGACGAAGCCCACGCAGCAGTCGGTCGCCAAGTTGCGCGAAATTGGCATCGCGCCGCACATCCTTGTCTGCCGCTGTGAACAGCCGCTCGACAAGGAGCTGCGTCAGAAAATTTCCCTGTTCTGCAATGTTCCCTACGAAGCCGTGATCGAGGAGAAGGACGTTGATCACAGCATCTACGAAGTACCCCTGATGCTGCAGCGCGAACGGATGGACGACCTGGTCTGCCGTCTTCTGCACCTGGATACGGGCGTGGCATCCATGGCGCACTGGCAGGAAATCATCCGCAAACTGATCGCGCCGCAGCATCGGGTTCGCATCGGCGTTGTGGGCAAATACATTGGCCATCAGGACGCGTACAAATCTGTTTACGAGGCAATCATCCATGGCGGCGTTGCCAACGATTGCGGGGTGGAAATTCAGCGGGTCGATTCCGAGGAGATTGAGCGCGACGGTCCCGAGAAACATTTGAAGGGACTCGGCGGCATTCTGGTCCCGGGAGGGTTTGGCGAGCGTGGCATTGAGGGTAAAATTCGCACGGCCCAATACGCGCGGGAGAAGAATATTCCGTATCTGGGGCTTTGCCTGGGCATGCAGATCGCCACGATTGAGTTCGCGCGTAATGTTCTGAAGTTGAATCGGGCCCATTCAACCGAGTTCGACGCCAATACGCCGCATCCTGTCATCGCCATGCTGGATGAACAGACGCGCGTCACGAAAAAAGGCGGCACAATGCGACTCGGCGCTCAGGCTTGCCAGCTCGTCATGGGAACCCGCGCGCAGAAGCTGTATGGCTCGTTTGTCGTCAAGGAACGGCATCGCCATCGTTACGAGTTCAACAATTCCTATCGGGAACG
Source organism: Verrucomicrobiia bacterium (assembly GCA_035629175.1). Classification (NCBI taxonomy): domain Bacteria; kingdom Pseudomonadati; phylum Verrucomicrobiota; class Verrucomicrobiia; species Verrucomicrobiia bacterium. The sequence continues at coordinate 92,106 of DASPIL010000023.1, forward strand.
GTTCGAAAAGGGCGGGTTTGTGTTCAGCGGCTTCACCCCTGACGGCAAGCTGGTCGAAATCATTGAAGTTCCCGAGCATCCGTTCTACCTCGCGGCACAGTTCCATCCAGAGTTTCACAGCAAGCCGCACCAGCCGCATCCGCTCTTCCGGGGATTCATCGCTGCCGCCCACGCACAGATGCATCATAAGCCGATTTGAACCCGTGTCAGATGCGGGATTTCAGATTTGAGATGACCCGCCCCCGGGGCAAGTCCCTAGGGTGAACACCGCATATTCCGGCCGTCAAGTTTCTCGACGCGTGGCCGATATCTGGACAACAACAGCAATTAACCGAAGATAAAATATGCGAGTAGAACCAAACGACAGCACCCAGAACGCGTTCCGAGTGTCCTCATTAAAGGCAAAGCACATCGCCACCCCCAACGCAGCGGCCGAGGAAGCCGCAGACTTCGCTGCATCCGCCCAATTGCTCGAAAAGCTGGAGCAGGTTGAGTCAACCCGGGCCGGCAAGGTCGAGGCAGCCAAGGCATTGGTCGCCGACCCGAACTATCCTGGTTCGGCCACGCTGGCGAAGGTGGCCGATGTGATTGCGGAAGGCCTTGCGTCGGAAAAACGGCAATAATGCGGCGGATTTGAAGAGATTCCGATTGCTCCCGTACCGGCCCATCCCTACTTTTGCTCGCGTGTTCAAATCTGGTTTCGACACAACGACCCTTTAGCGTCCGCCCGAACAACCGGGATGGACGCGAACGCCTCGAACTGTTCTATTCGGGGCGTTTTTATTTGAAGCGTTAGTTGCCAGTAGTTTGGGCTGTGTGCCTGAACGGACGCGCAGGGACTGAAACTTTTTTATGGCCGAAGAAAATCCAGTGCAGCCGAATCCGCAACGCAAGACCCTCGACGAGCGCGAGAAGATGACGGAATTGGAGCGCATCCGCCATTCGTGCGCTCATGTCATGGCCACGGCCATCCTGCGACTCTGGCCAGACGCGCAATTCGCCTACGGCCCGCCTGTCGAGAACGGGTTCTACTACGATCTCGAATGTTCGCATCGCATTTCTCCCGAGGATTTCGAGAAGATCGAGGCGGAGATGAAGCGGGAGATCAAGGCGAACAACGTTTTTGAAAAGATCGTGGTCACGCGGGATCAGGCGATGGCCGAAGCCCGCACTGGCCGGCTGGGCGGCCTGGCTGAACGCCCGGGAAACGAAAGCAAGTTCAAGCTGGACCTGCTCAAGCAAATTCCCGAAGGCGAACAGATCACCTATTATCGCAATGGCGATTTCGTTGACCTCTGCGCGGGGCCGCATGTCATGCGCACGGGCAACATCGGCGCGTTCAAACTCACAAGCGTGGCCAGTGCCTATTATAAAGGCGACGAAAAGAACCCGCAGTTGCAGCGCATCTACGGGACGGCCTTCAAGAACAAGACGCAGCTTGACGAGTATTTCAAAATGCTCGAGGAGGCGAAGCGGCGCGATCATCGCAAGATCGGCGCGGAGATGGGATTGTTCGCGATCGACACGGAATACGTCGGACCTGGAATGCCCCTGTGGCTTCCGAAGGGCACCGTGCTGGTTGAGGAACTCGAAAAGCTCGCCAAGGAGACCGAGTTTGCCGCGGGATATGTCCGCGTCCGCACGCCGCATCTGGCCAAGGAGAAGATGTACAAGACCTCAGGGCACTTGCCGTATTACGCCGAGAGCATGTTTCCGGCGATGCATCTGCCGTTGGAAGGGATCACTTCAGATCTTACGCCAGAACAGAACAAGGCGATCACAAGTGAAGCAGATCAGAAGATTCTACAAGAATTGCCGAACTTTGAAGAACTAGAACGATTCCGGGGAAGGCAAGGGGAACTCCTTCACGTGATCGACAATACAATTGAAAGCTTCGACGGAGAGACGAAGAAACGATGGGAAATGCTTGCGCGGACAAGGCTTTCAGTTGCCCTCACCGAACATCTCACCGCCGAGCGCTATTACTTGAAGGCGATGAACTGTCCGCATCATCACCGCATCTTTGCGGCGGAACCGCGGAGCTATCGCGATCTGCCTCTGCGCCTCGCGGAATACGGCTGTTGTTATCGCTACGAGCAAAGTGGCGAACTCTTTGGACTGATGCGCGTGCGTTCACTCAACATGAACGACGCCCATATTTATTGCACGGAAGAGCAGTTCGCGGACGAGTTCCGCGCCGTGAATGAGATGTACCTGAAGTATTTCAAGATCTTCGGCCTCGAAAAATACCAGATGCGTTTCAGCACGCATGCGAAGGAAGGGCTTGGCGAAAAGTATGTGGATCAGCCGGAGTTGTGGCTCAAGACCGAGGACATGGTGCGCAAGGTCCTGATTGAATCCGGAATCAATTACGTGGAGGTCGCGAACGAAGCCGCGTTCTACGGTCCCAAGATTGACGTGCAGGTCTGGAGCGCGATCGGCCGCGAATTCACGATCGCCACGAACCAGGTGGACTTCGCTGTGCCCGCGCGATTCGGTTTGCAATACAAGGATCGCGACAATGTTCTGAAGACGCCCCTCTGCATCCATCGAGCTCCGTTGGGCACGCATGAACGATTCGTTGGGTTTCTCATCGAACATTACGCGGGCAACTTTCCCTTGTGGCTTGCGCCCGAACAGGTGCGCGTGCTCACGATTGGCGACGAGGAGCCGCTTGTGTCCTATGCGAAAGGCATCGCGCAGGAACTCCGGGCCAGCATGGTGCGGGTGGAAACTGATTTCGGGACGGATCCCATCAAGGCGAAGATCGCTGAAGCGGAGAAGGCAAAGGTGCACACGATGCTCGTGATCGGCGGCCGCGATCTCGAGTCGGGAAACGTAAGCGTGCGCCTGCATACGGGGGGACCGCAAGGCGCGAAGCCGAAGGCCGAGGTGGTGGCAAACATTCTGGCAGCGATCCGCGATCGCCGCGCGTGAGCGCGGTGGCAACTCAGAACAGTGTGTAGATGAACGGGGCGAGACCCGTTCCTCCGAGCAGGATCAACGCGCCCAGGACGAGAAACAGTACGAGGATCGGCACGAGCCACCACTTCTTGTTCGTTTTGAGAAATTCCCAGAGTTCAGCCACCAATCCCGCATCCTTCTTCTGAGCGGCGGCTCTTTCAAATGCACTCTCTCCCGGGTTCTTCATGCAATCTGCTTAGACAAGGTTCAATATTGCTTCAAGTAGTTTTCAGGCGGAGACGGCTCTCCCCGTTCGTGCCAGTAAGTGTCGCGATGCCCCGAGCGTTTGAGTTTGCCTTTGGCGATCAAAGGCTTCAATTGCATCTCATCACGTCCCCGCAGGCGCAAGGCGATTCCGATTGGCGTCATGATGACGAAGAACAAGAAGACGAGAATGGCGTGCGTGACAACCCAGCCGATCGGAAAGGCTGCGATGGTGGCGGTGACAAAGAGCCATCGAACCGCCCCTGGCCAGATCAAGCCGATCACACCGGCCACGGCCAGCACTCCGGACACGGTCGCTGCGAGTGCAAAGCACCCGTAACCGACGAGTGCGGCCACAATGCACGCTGCTGAAAACTGGCGCAGCATTCGATGCGTGGGATTGAGGGGCAGCTCGGACCAGCGCATGTCAGTCGAGGGCGAATTGTTTCAGGTGTCGCTCGCGCGCCGCCGCCGCAAGGGACGCGGGCACCTGTTGCTTGTGCACTATAAAGTCTTCCAGCACTAACACATCCATCCCCGTCGCCAGGAAACAGCGGATCGCATCCTGCGGCGTGCAGACGATTGGCTCACCGCGAATGTTGAAGCTGGTATTCACCAGAACCGCGCAACCCGTGCGCGCCTCAAAGGCCTTCAATAAACGATAAAAGCGGCCGTGCCGCTGCGGGTCAACGGTTTGAATGCGTGCGCTGTAATCCACATGCGTGATCGCAGGCAGGGTCGACCGGGGGACTTGGAGGCGGCGGCGCAAGTCTGGATCCTCCCGCATCTGCCGCGCCTGTTCATTGGCGACATGCAGCCTGTGTTCGGATCGGAGTGGGGCGACGAGCAGCATGTACGGGCTTTCCGTTCCCGGCGGCACGTCGAAATACTCATGCATGCGCTCCCGCAGGACGCACGGTGCGAACGGTCTAAAACTCTCGCGGAATTTGATCTTCACATTCATTTGCGCCTGCATCGCGGCATTCCGTGGATCTCCGAGGATGCTGCGGGCACCGAGCGCGCGCGGGCCGAATTCCATCCGACCATGGAACCATCCGACCACTTTGCCCGCATCGAGCGCTTCAGCAACATCGTCCAGCAACCTGCCTTCCTCGACGTGTGTCGCAACAAGTCCTGATTCCCGCAGCGCCGCTTCTATCTCGTGCTGCGCCCACGCGGGGCCGAGAAGGCTGCCGTGTTGCGTGTCCTGCGGATTCTCGCGGGGGTGTTCGAGCAGTTGATGCCACGTGAATAAGGCCGCTCCAAGCGCGCCGCCAGCATCGCCCGCGGCCGGTTGAATCCAGATGTTCTCAAAACGGCCTTCTTTGAGCAGGCGACCGTTCGCAACACAGTTCAGCGCCACGCCTCCCGCCAGAACCAGATTTCGCGATTCCGTCACGCGTTTGGCCTCGTGCGCCATTGCCAGCACGATTTCTTCGGTCACGAGCTGGATACTGGCGGCCAGATCCATATGCCGTTGTTCCAGGGTCGATTCCGGAGCGCGAGGAGGTCCGTCAAACAAGTCATCGAACCTCCGATTGGTCATGGTCAGTCCATGGCAATAATCGAAGTAATCCAGATTCATTCGAAAACTGCCATCGGTTTTGAGGTCGAGCAGGCGCTCGCGAATGACATCGGCGTAGGCTGGCGTTCCATAAGGCGCCAGGCCCATGAGCTTGTATTCCCCGCTGTTCACCTTGAAGCCGCAGTAATACGTGAATGCGGAGTAAAGCAGGCCGAGTGAATGCGGGAAGCGCATCTCGCGAAGCAGGCGAATGCGGTTGTTCTTTCCATGTCCAATCGTGGCGGTGCTCCATTCACCAACGCCGTCCATGGTCAGGATGGCGGCGTCGGCAAACGGACTGGGAAAGAACGCGCTCGCCCCGTGGCTTTCGTGGTGCTCGGTGAACACAAAGCGCGCGTGTCTGGCCGCCTTCAAGCGGTCGCGCAGCACGCGTTTCAAATGGATCTTGTCCTTCAGCCAGATCGGCAGCGCCATTTGGAAGCTGCGGAAGCCTTTTGGCGCAAAGGCGAGATAGGTTTCAAGAAGACGGTCAAATTTAAGGAATGGCTTGTCGTAGAACACGACGTAGTCGAGGTCCGCAGCGCTGCATCGTGCTTCCCCAAGGCAGTAGGCCAGCGCATTTTCGGGAAAGCGAGCGTCGTGTTTCACACGGGTGAAGCGTTCCTCCTGGGCTGCGGCGATGATTTTGCCATCGATGACCAGTGCCGCCGCGCTGTCGTGGTAAAAGGCGGAGATGCCAAGGATGCGTGTCATCGGATCGAGATCACCCTAGGCGAGCGGGAAAAACGGGGCAAGCCCGCTTCAAGCGATGCAGACCTGCGAGTTTGGTGTTGTGTCGCACGGTTCATTGCCGTCTCGTGATGGATCACGACCTGCCGGCTTGGATGCTGACACGACGACCGGGTTTGGAAACGTGGATACGTCTTTTAGACCTCGCACGTCGCGTTTTGGGGGACCGCCCGGGAGCGACTCCCGTAATACTCCAACTCGACGGCTCGCGGCCGCCCTGCTTACTCTTCGCGTCAGATGCCCCAGCTTTTAATCGACATTGCTCTCTGCATTATTGCCGCGTGGGTTGTGGGAGTGGGCGCGCACCTGTTGAAACAGCCGCTCCTGCTCGCGTATCTGCTCGCGGGTTTTCTCATTGGGCCGGCTTGCTTCAAGTGGGTCACGGACCAGGCTTCGATCGCAACAATTTCCGAGATTGGATTGATCCTCCTGTTGTTCATGATCGGCCTCGAGCTGGATCTCAAGAAGATGTTCAGTTCCGGAAAGGCGATCAGCATCACAGGCTTTGTGCAGGTGTTCGTGTCGATCGCGCTGGGCTGGGCGTTCTTCTGCATCCCCATCTTTTTCGCGACGCGACTCGAGGCTTTGTATCTGGCAGTGGCGGCCGCGATGAGCAGCACGATCATCATCGTGAAGGTGTTGTACGACAAACACGAGCTCGACACGCTGGCGGGGCGGATCACGCTCGGCATCATGGTGCTGCAGGATCTCGTGACGATCATGTTCCTCGCGATCCAGCCGAACCTCAGCGATCCGCGGCTGGCTGCCCTGGCGTTGGCTTTCGGCAAGGTATTTATGCTCATCGGGATCGGTTACGTCGTAAGCCGGTTTATTTTGCCGCCGATCTTCAAGTTCGCCGCGCGTCTTCCGGAACTCATCCTGATTGGGGCACTCGCGTGGTGTTTTGCAATGGCTGGCTTTGCTGGAACGATCGGACTTTCGTCAGCCATGGGAGCTCTCATCGCGGGCGTGATGGTATCCACATTTCCCTACACGCTCGACGTGGCAGCCAAGGTCACCACGTTGCGGGACTTTTTTGTGACGCTGTTTTTCGTGGGCCTTGGGATGGCGATTCCCATGCCCACATGGGAACTCCTCCTGCTGATGCTGCTGTTCAGCATGTTCCTCGTGGGCAGCCGGCTGGTGACGGTTTTCGTTCCGCTGCACCTTATGAAGATGGGTCACCGCGCCAGCCTCATTCCGGCGATCAACTTTTGCCAGCTGAGCGAGCTTTCAATGGTGCTGCTCGCATTGGGACACAAGAGTGGCGACGTTTCGCCGCGATCAATGGGCGTTGCGTCTCTGGCCTTTGCGTTTCTCGCCGTGGATTCCACCTATGCGATGTTTGGAAGCGAAGCGATCCTGCGCAAGACATCGCCATGGCTTACGCGGCTTGGCTTCCGCGACTTGCCTGAAGCGCCGTCAGCTACCCCAGCTGCGGTGGTCCAGAAGAAGCGGATTTTCATTCTCGGGTTCTCCTGGACGGCCAGTTCGTTGCTGGATTCCATCCTCCGCGAAAAGGCTGCGATGGTGCCTGAGTTGCAGGTGATTGATTTCAATCCCCAGGTGATCTCCGAACTGCGCAGGCGCGGGGTCAAAGTGACTTACGGCGACATCAGCCGGCGCGACGTGCTGCTGCAGGCGGGAATCACTGAAGCCGAAATTATTATCTGCACGCTGCCTGACATCATCCTGAAAGGTGCGAGCAACCTGAAACTGCTTCGGCAGCTGCGTGAACTGAGTCCAGCAGCGCAGATCATTGTGCACGCCGAGAAGTTATCGAACATCGTGCCGCTCTATGGTGCGGGGGCAAGTTACGTCAGCGTTCCGCGACTGCTCGAAGCCGCTGACCTGGTCGGTGTGATCGAAGCAGCGAATAAGGGTTTGCTCGAGGAGAAGCGCAAAGAACAACTCGACGAACTGGCAGAGCGCGACGAGGTGGTTCCCTAAATACGAAGGCGGGTTGGAGTCTTGGTTGCATCAAGGTGTGTCTCCTCAACGCCGCACACGCTTGGAGAACCCGCCCAGCAGGTCAATGGAATACTGTGCCGCGCCGATCCCCGCGGTAGACGACGGCCTCAACCCTTTAAAAGCGCATTGACTCGCGATATTACAGCGGGATCCATCGCAATTCCGGGTGGCCAGGGGCGCTTGAATCCTTCTCCCGCCAGCTTCCGTGTCGCATCGATTCCCAACTTGCTGCCCACTGCGATTTCACTGGTCGCATGATCGAGCACATCAGCCGGGCCCTTTGTGAAGATGCTGTCACGCTGCGGGTCCGTATTGGCGCACAGACGAAACAGGACCGCGCTTGTGTCGTGCACGTTTACGTCGTCGTCCACGATGATGATGTATTTCGTGAACATCATCTGCCCCATGCCCCAAAGCCCGTGCATGATCTTGTACGCCTGCATCGGGTAGGTTTTGCGGATGCTGACGAAAACGAGGTTGTGAAAAACGCCTTCAGCGGGAAGCGCGATGTCGATGATCTCCGGGAAGTTCATCCGGAAAATCGGCAGGAACAATTTCACGGACGCCCCGCCCATATAGAAATCCTCCATGGGTGGCACTCCGACGATGGTTGCTGGATAAACTGCATCCTTCCGATGGGTGATCGCGGTGACATGAAACACCGGGTACGGTTCGAGCAACGTGTAGAATCCAGTGTGATCGCCGAAAGGCCCTTCGTCCCGCAGCGGTTCCGTTGGATCGATGTAACCTTCGATGACAAAATCGCAATTGGCAGGCACCTCGAGGTCGTTTGTTTCGCATTTAACCAGTTCGACTGACTTCTTACGCAGGTAACCCGCCAGGAGAAATTCATCCAGGCCATCGGGAAGCGGCGCAGTGGCGCAGAACGGAAACATGGGATCACCGCCAAGAAATATGCTGACAGGCATCCGCTGTCCTGTCTCGTAATAGCGGCGGCCGTGCCGTGCGGCAACCTTCTGCAGCTGCCAATGCATCCCCGTGGTTTGTTCGTCGTATACCTGGATGCGATACATGCCGACGTTCCGTTCGCCCGTGTCAGGATCGCGGGTCACAACGCACGGCAACGTGACGAAGCGTCCTCCGTCGAGCGGCCAGCATTTAAGAATCGGCAGATTGAGCAGCGTGGGCGGAGCAGGGGAGGTAGGGGGCAAAACGACAGGGCCCGGCTGGTGAACGGCGCTGGCGACGGGCGGGGATTTCGCGCTGGGTGCAGAAATGGGTTCGTTAAACCTATGAATGACTTCCTTGCACGGGCCGTCCTTGACGATCTTCGGCTTCGCATGGCGAAGATCCATTGCTGTGGAAAGCAGCTTGAGGGTTTCGCGAAAAGATGTGGGCGGTTTGGCTTTCATCAGCGATTCCAATTCCGCTGCGACAATCTCAACGCTGTCGGCGCCCATGCTCAACGCCATGCGTCGGTGCGATCCGAAGGTGTTGATGGCGACTGGGAAGGGGCTGGGTTTTCCGTTGATGGTCGGCTTCTCAAAGAGCAGCGCCTTTCCACCGTTGGGCGATTTCATTGCGCGATCCGCGATTTCAGTGATTTCCAGTTCCGTCGCGACAGGTTGCGAAATGCGCTTGAGTTCGCCAACGGCGTCAAGGTGGTTCACCCACGCGCGAAAGGAGTCGAATGCCATGGCGCGAAGCTAACGAAGCAAAGGGGTGAGAGCAAAGAGGCAAAGTTTCCAGGTCCTATGGGTCCTATAGGACCCATAGGACCCATAGGACCCATAGGACCCATAGGCGTGATTCTCACGCGCGACGCGTGAAATTTGCGCGCGTTGGGGTCAAATTGCGTGATAAAACCGCAGAAAAGCCAATTAAATCGCTGGTGGTACCGGCATTGCTAAAGGAGAGTTAGATACGGGTTGACAGTGAAAGTGGATTCCCTAGAGTTCGCGGACTGTTTGACCACCAAACAACGATAACCAAACGAAGATATGAAACGATTCACCAACAAAATTCGAGCGTTCACCCTGATTGAGCTGCTCGTCGTTATCGCGATCATCGCGATTCTGGCGGCCATGTTGCTCCCCGCACTGGCCAAAGCCAAAGCCAAGGCGCAACGCATTAGCTGCGTGAACAGCCTCAAACAAGTCGGCCTTGCTTTCCGCGTCTGGTCCGGCGACAACAACGATCGCTATCCGATGTCAGTGGGTACCGCATCTGGCGGCGCGCAGGAATATGTCGGCCGTTCGAATGGAACCGGCGGCATCACCGCTCCGACCGCGGGTTATCAGCCCGGCCGTGTTTTCCAATCGATGTCAAACGAACTCTCCACGGCTAAGGTCCTGGTTTGCCCTTCGGACAATATTCATAACAATGCAGCCACGAACTTCGGCAACCTCGACCTCCTTGGCGCGCTGAACCCGGCTCCGAACTCGGTCACCAAGATCAGCTACTTCATCGTCGGCGACGCTCTCGAAACCGATCCGCAGATCATCCTGACTGGCGACTGCAACATTGGTTCCGGCAGTGCAAACAACGGTGCTGCAACGGCTCGCTTCGGTTCCGTCACAGCCACTGGTTATGCTGCCACCTCAACCGCTGGTGGTAACACTGGCTGGGCATGGACCCAGAACGACCTGCACCAGAAAGCTGGTAACATCGGTCTGTCTGACGGTTCCGTTCAGCAGGTAACGGTGAGCGGCCTCCGCGCTGCCCTGCTCCAGTCCACCAACACGGTGACCGGTCCAGTGTTCAACTTCATGCCTTAAGCATCGAAGCTGAGTCTTTAGAATATTTCACAAGGGCGCCTTCGGGCGCCCTTTCTGCGTACCCAAATCAGGACCGCGGGTTCAGCATGCTCGGCGGGTTCTTCGAAATCGCTGACGCTTGCATCAGTCACATGCTAAGCGGCGGGACGCGTGAGCCTCTATTGCAGCGCAGCGTTCGTGAGTCGAATGATCTCGGCGAGAGAAGTCGTTGGACGCGTCCTAGTCACCCGCGCCAGTTTGTCTGTGGTTGGCTTTCGACGAAGCATATCAGCGAAGCCTGGCGCATACGCGGTATCATAGGGGACAAGTTCGACGGAAGAGGACGAACCCAGGACGTCGATCACGAGGTGCGCGAGTTCAAGGATGGAAACCTCCTCGGTGCTTCCCACGTTGAACACCTCGCCTCGTGCAGCAGGCGTTTCCTGGAGTTTCACGAGGGCGTCGACCACATCACTGACATGGCAGAAACAGCGCGTCTGTGAGCCATCGCCAAACACTCGCAACGGCTCGCCTTTTCGTGCGGCTTCGATGAAGCGTGGCAACACCATACCGAACCGTCCCGTCTGGCGTGGGCCCACCGTGTTGAAAAGCCGCGCGATTGTCACGGGCAGTCCGATTTCGCGCGAATACGCGAGCGCGAGAAATTCATCCATGAGCTTCGAGCATGCGTAACTCCAGCGCGCACAGTCGGGCGGCCCAATGATGAGGTCGTCTGCCTCGCTGAAATCAGGCTTGTTGCTCTTCCCATACACCTCCGACGTTGAAGTCAGCAGGATCTGGGTTTTGTGGGCGGCTGCCGCCTGAAACAGAACCTCCGTTTCCCTGAAACTCGATTGCAAAACATGCAACGCCGAACGCACGACCAGTTCAACGCCGACCGTTGCGGCCAGGTGGAAAATCGAGTCCGCTGCCGCAACGAATTCATCGAGATGCGAACACGTGGATATCCGGGATTCGACCACGCGCAAATCAGGGTGGGTGGCGACTGGTTGCAGGTTGGCGAGGTTTCCCGTCGACAGATCGTCAACGACGGTGACTGAGCGTCCGCTGTTCAACAGGCGTTCGACCAGGTGCGACCCAATAAATCCCGCGCCGCCTGTCACGAGGATGTTCGCTTTGCGGTTCACATCAGGGCGCGGGCAACCGCCTCGGCAAGGCGCTGACGAAATTCCGGTGTATGAATGCGGGAGGCTTCGGCTGGATTCGACAAGTAACCTGCCTCGAGCAAAACGGCGGGACGATTTTGTCCGCGCAACACGCCGAGGAAGCGCGCCCGCCGAACACCGCGATCGACGAATCCACATTCCTTCAGCAAGGCGCGATGGAGCAACATCGCGTATCGCAAATTATCCGCATCAAAACGGTTGTTCGGAAACACAGCGGCGGGATCATCCTCGTATTCGCGCGTCAGCGTTGACCGCATTCCCGTGGGTGTCAGGCAAAATGTTTCAAGGCCAGCCTGTTTGCCTCCGGAAGGCGCGGCGTTGAAATGCAGGCTGACGAACAAGTCCGCACGGCATTGATCGGCGAACGCCACGCGCGCTGAGAGCGGGAGGTCCATGTCGTTCGTCCGCGTCAGGTAAACCTGCCATTGGTTTGCGCGCAACAGCGGTTCAAGGCGCAAGGCCCAGTCCAGCGTGTAATCCTTTTCATTGAACCCAGTAACGACGCTGCGGGTGCCGCCGTTGCCACCTCCATGGCCGGCATCAATCACAACAATGCGGGTTCCGGCAGGCGGAAGTGGGGCGGGCTGCAGCAGGGGTTCGAAATTTTTTTGAAGATCGAGTTCGTGGATGACGGGTTGGAAGTTCTCAAAGCGGACATCGAAACCGAGCCGGAATTCAGCCCCGTCCCATTTCGCCACCTGGCTTCGCGTGCGAATTTCAAACTGGCCCAGGGTTGTGTCCAGCCAGAACACAGGATTCCAGTTCGAAGGCGAACCGGAGAGGGGGCCCAATTGTTTTTCGGCAGCCCACTGGTTCAGGGGGATCCAACGCGGCGGCTGGGATTTCGGCGGTTGCATTCTGACTGGAGGATCCTGTGGCGGCGGAGCGAGCGTCTGCGACTCGCGCACTTCCTCTGGAAAAAACGCGGTCGTGGAATCGTCGGGTTCAGGCATGGTGGTGCACCCAGCCAGAAGAATGAGCCCGCTCAAAATAATCCGATCAACCCTCAACACGCTGTCATTGTGGAACAAGGTTTCGATGACTCAAGACGTTTCATGGTGTGCGTCAATTTTCTGCATTTCGAGTGAGAGGCCGTTGCTGACGATAGAGCGACGACGCTTCCTGCACGCGCGTCGCGAGATCTGCCTGGCCTTGTGCCGTGGCCAGGGCTTCGGCCTGGGAGGCAACCCGAATGGCTTCCTGGAAAGCGCCCGCTGCTGCGTGTGCAGCGGCGAGCGTGTGAAGCACTGGGGCGCGCTGGTGCTGAGTCAGTTCGGCGGCTCGTGTTGCCAGGTCCACTGCTGTTGCACCGTCACGAACCGTTTCGTTGCTTGCTGTCGCAAGCGCCCATGCGAGCCCATTCAACGCTTCGACTGAGTTCGGCGCGACATTGACTGCCGCTTTCAAATTCGTGACCGCGTTCTCTTCATTACCTGTTTCGAATTGCGCCAATCCCAGGAAAAGCCGCGCCTGTCCGTGCTCCGGTTTTCGGCGGATCACTTCTTCAAAGTGCATAGCCGCCGCCTGCGGATTGCCCTGCACGAACAACCGCCTCGCGAGATTAAACCGCGCATCCACGTGCTTCGGATCCACCTGCACCGCGCGTTGAAAGTAAGATGTGGCCTCTGGGAAGCGTCCCAATCGTTCCAAAGCCACGCCGGCATTGAACAGCGTGACGGCGTTCGTCGCATGAAAGCTTAGCGCCTTTTGATATTGGACGAGTGCGTCGGCATACCGTTGTTTGCGGACCAGGGCGGCGCCCAGATTGTTGTAGGCTTCGAGATAGGTGCTGTCGATCTTCAGGGCGCGTTGAAGATTGGTCATCGCCTCGTCCACTTCGCCCAACGCCGTTAGCGCTCCGCCGAGATTGTTATAGCCGTCGGGGTTATCCGGCTTTAATTCAATGGCCCGGCGGAACGCCTGCAGGGCCGCGTTGGTATTGCCGCTGTGCATCAGCGCGCGGCCGTGCAGATTCTGGAAAATCCCGCTCGTTGGGTCGAGGGTCACGGCCAGATTGAGATTTTCCAGCGCCTCCTCATGCCGGCCCATTCTCGATAACAGATCACCAATGTTTGCGCGGAAGAGCGGGTTCACGTCGTTGATTTCAATAGCGAGGCGGAAGAGTTTCAACGCGTCCTCCAGCCGATTGCGATCAGCGTAAGCCGCAGCAAGGTTGTTTGCTGCGATCGGGTTGTCACGGGTCACCGCAAGCGCGTGGCTGAAGATCGCCACGCTGTTCTGCCAATAACTAAGCTGAATCCGCGTCAGCCACGCGCAGGCAAGCACGAGCGTTGCCCCCGCGTAAAAGCTCGTGCTGTTTCGAAGTTGAAAACGCTGAAATAATTCGTGTGCAAGCCATGCAACCGCGATGAAGATGCCGATGGACGGAATATATGTGTAACGATCGGCCATGGACTGTGCGCCGACCTGCACCAATCCGATCACGGGGACGAGAGTTCCCAGATACCATAACCAGCCGAACGTGAAGTGAGGACGCCGCCTTGCCCAGAGCACCGCCAGCACCGAGAGGGCCAATACGGCCGCCGCCCCGATTAGAAACGGCTGGATCAACCAGACTTTTGGCAGGGGATAGAACAGCGCCAGATCCTGCGGCCAGAACAGTTTTTTCAAGTAAGCGCCGTAGGCCGTGAAGACATTGGCGAGGCGCATCGTGACGGGCAGCGATTCCGTTCGCATCACCGCCCCCGCTGATTTCTGTGCCAGGAACGTGACCACGCTCATGGCAAACGTCAGCCCAAACCATGGGATTTTTTCCAGGGCAAGCTTCCAAAAACATCGGGAAAAGAAAGTTCGCCACCCCGTGTTCTCGACTCGTTGCAGCGGCCAGACATCGAAAAGCAGGAGAAGAAACGGCATCGTCACCAGCATCGGTTTGGCAAGCAGGCTGAGGACAAACCAGCCGAGCGCTGCCCAGGGTTGAACCCGGCGTCGCGGGTCCCGAACCCAGCGGGTGTACGCGAGGATCGATAGAAAACCGAAAAAAGTGCTCAGCACGTCCTTGCGTTCGGAAATCCAGGCGACCGATTCAACGTGAGTCGGATGCAACGCGAACAACGCAGCCACAAACAGGCTGCGCCACACAGCGCCAGTCATCCGAACGAGCAGGACAAACAGCAAGGAAGCATTTGCGCTGTGGATGAGCACATTCACCATGTGATGCCATCCGGGGCGGACTCCAAATAATTCGCAATCCAGCATGTGCGACAACCACGTCAAAGGATGCCAGTTGGCGATTTGGAAATCTCCAAAGGCCCACACCACGCCGTGCCAGGTGAGTCCCTGACGCACCACGGGATTGGAGTAGACGTAGTCGGGGTCGTCGAAGTTGACGAAGTCGAACGTGGCGACCTGCGCGTACACGGCGAGCGTCAGCAAGGCAAGGCCCAGCGAGAGCCATCCCACGCTTCGATTTGCGTCGTTCGACATGGAACGGATGCTAGTGGACGGTGTGGCATGAGGCAAATCCGGCAGCATTGGGGACGCGCTTAGCATTAGGAGCGTTGCAAAAGTCAGGCCGGCAGTTTCGGTGAATAAATTTCCGAAATGAACTGTTGCGCAGTTGTTCTATTTGCGCCAAAACTATAAAAATTTTACTCATTTTTTGAGCCAGAAGCATTGAACCTACGACGATGAGCAGGAACATAACGGGTCAGCAGAAGATCGAACCGGTTTTACTCGGTCCGCCGGAGAAACAGGGCCTGTACGACCCGCAGTTTGAGCACGATGCATGCGGCGTCGGGTTCGTTGTCAACATGAAGGGCCGCAAGTCGCATCAGCTGGTCACCGATGCCCTGCAAATCCTCGTAAATCTTGATCATCGCGGCGCGTGCGGATGCGAAGTCAACACGGGTGACGGCGCGGGAATCCTGATGCAGGTTCCGCATGAATTTCTGGCGTCTGAGACGGAGAAGCTAGGCTTCAAACTTCCCCCATTTGGACAATACGGCGTGGGCATGTTGTTCATGCCGCCCACACTTGCCGATAGGGATGGTGTCAAGAACGAAGTGTCGAGGATTATCGGGGAAGAAGGCCAGCTGCTGCTTGGATGGCGGGATATTCCAACGGACAACGCATCACTCGGCAATACCGCCAAGGCTTCAGAGCCGCACATGATGCAGGTCTTTGTGGGACGCAATCCCGCGTTAAAGGATGATCTGGCTTTCGAGCGGAAGTTGTATGTGATCCGGAAGGTTGCCGAACAGCGGATTCGTTACAGCGGGAAGGTCCCGGGAGGAAAATGGTTCTATGTGTCCAGCCTGTCGAGCCGCACCGTTGTTTACAAGGGCATGCTGATGCCCGCGCAGGTCGCTGAATATTATCCCGATCTTCGCAATTCGGAAATGACAACGGCGCTCGCGCTCGTGCATTCCCGTTTTTCCACGAACACGTTTCCGAGTTGGGACCGTTCGCACCCGTACCGCTTCATTGCGCACAACGGCGAAATCAACACACTCCGCGGCAACATCAACTGGATGCACGCGGCCCAGTCCAATTTCAAATCGGAACTGTTCGGCGCCGACATCAAGAAGGTCCTGCCTGTGGTGAACACGGATGGCAGCGACTCCGCCATGTTCGACAACGCGGTGGAATTGCTGGTGATGGCCGGCCGCGAGTTGCCGCATGCCATGATGATGATGATTCCCGAGCCGTGGGAAAATCACGAGAGCATGGATCCACAGCGTCGCGCGTTCTACGAGTTTCATTCGTGCCTTATGGAACCCTGGGACGGCCCCGCGTCAGTGGCTTTCACAGACGGTTTTCGCATCGGTGCATGTCTCGATCGAAATGGATTGCGGCCCTCCCGTTATTACGTGACTAAGGATGACCTGGTCATCATGGCGTCGGAAGCGGGAGTGCTCCCGATCGAACCCGAACGTATCGCGATCAAGGGCCGCCTGCAGCCGGGCCGCATGTTTCTGGTCGACACGATTGAAGGCCGCATCGTGGCTGACGAGGAGTTGAAGAAGAAGTACGCGAGTGAGCATCCGTATCAGCAGTGGCTGGATGAACATCACGTGCTGCTGGAACAGCTTCCCGAGCCCACGCTGGGAACCGAGCCGGAACATCGCAAGATTGTTCAACGCCAGCTCGCCTTCGGTTACACGTTTGAGGATCTGCGATTCATTGTTGGGCCGATGGCGAACGATGGCGTGCAGCCGCTGGGTTCCATGGGAACCGACACGCCGCTTGCCGTGCTGTCGAACAAGCCGCAGCTGCTCTACAACTATTTCAAGCAGTTGTTTGCGCAGGTCACAAATCCGCCAATTGATCCGATTCGCGAAGAAATCATCACATCGACGGAGACGATGGTGGGTGCCCGCGGAGGTCTCTTGAATCCGACGCCTGAAAGCTGCGCGTTGATCAAGCTCGAGCATCCGCTGTTGACGAACGCCGAGCTGGAGAAGCTTCGGCACGTTCAGCGCAAGGGCTTCAAGGCGCAGACGCTTTCAATCCTGTTTAAGGCGGGCGACAAAGCCAAGGGCCTCGAAGCAGCCCTCGACGAGGTATTTGCCGCGGCGGACCGTGCGATTGCAGATGGCGCAACGATCCTGATCCTTTCTGATCGCGGGATTTCGCGCGAGATGGCTCCCGTTCCTGCGCTATTGGCCGTTGCGAGCCTGCATCATCATCTCATCCGCAAAGGCACCCGCTCGCGCGTCGGCATCGTCCTGGAATCGGGTGAACCCCGTGAGGTCCATCACTTTGCGCTGCTGATTGGATATGGCTGCAGTGCCATTAATCCTTACCTCGCCTACGACACGATCGACGACATGATTGGCGAAGGCCTGCTGGTGAACACCGACCATCACAAGGCGGTGAAAAAATACATCAAGGCGACCATCAAGGGCGTGGTCAAGACGATGGCGAAGATGGGCATCTCCACCATCCAGAGCTACCGCGGCGCACAGATCTTTGAAGCGGTCGGGCTGAACAGTGATGTCATCGACAAATATTTTACATGGACTGCCTCGCGCATCCAGGGAGTCGGCCTTGACGTCATCGCCGAGGAGGCGCTCGCGCGGCATCATCATGCGTTCCCGGATCGCGATGTGAATGGCGAGCTCGACGCGGGGGGGCAATATCAATGGCGCGACAACGGGGAATATCACCTGTTCAATCCGCAGACCATTCACAAGCTGCAGATCGGCTGCCGGCTGAACAGTTACAAGATCTTCCGCGAGTATTCGGAACTGGTGAATAATCAGGCGAAGAATCTCTGCACGCTGCGCGGTTTGCTTGACTTCAAATGGGCGGAGAACCCGCTGCCAATCGATGAAGTGGAATCGGTGGAATCCATTGTGAAGCGCTTCAAGACGGGCGCGATGAGTTACGGTTCCATCAGCAAGGAGGCGCACGAGGCGCTCGCCATCGCGATGAACCGACTCGGCGGCAAGTCCAACACCGGCGAAGGCGGTGAGGATCCGGCCCGCTACAGCTGGACAAACGAACTGGGTGATTCAAAGAACTCGGCCATCAAGCAGGTCGCTTCCGGGCGATTCGGCGTCACCAGCCATTACCTTGTCAACGCGCGGGAATTGCAGATCAAAATGGCGCAGGGTGCCAAGCCTGGCGAGGGCGGCGAACTCCCGGGCAAGAAGGTTTTCCCGGAAATTGCGAAAACCCGCGGCACCACCGCGGGCGTGGGCTTGATCTCGCCGCCGCCGCATCACGATATTTATTCCATCGAAGATCTCGCGGAGTTGATCCACGACTTGAAAAATTCCAACCGCGACGCGCGGATCAGCGTGAAGCTCGTGGCCGAAGTGGGCGTGGGAACGGTCGCTGCCGGCGTCGCCAAGGCGCATGCAGACGTTGTGTTGATCAGCGGGCATGACGGCGGAACCGGCGCGTCGCCGTTGTCATCGATCAAACATGCGGGCGGTCCCTGGGAACTCGGCCTGGCAGAGACGCATCAAACGCTGGTGCTGAACAATCTGCGCAGCCGCATTTATGTGGAGACTGACGGACAGCTCAAAACGGGGCGTGACGTCGCGGTCGCGGCGTTGCTGGGCGCGGAGGAATTTGGTTTCGCAACGGCTCCCCTCGTGGTGCTCGGTTGCATCATGATGCGCGTGTGCCACCTGAACACCTGCCCTGTAGGCGTCGCCACGCAGGATCCGCGATTGCGCGAACGATTCAGCGGCGATCCCGCGCATGTGGTGAATTTCATGCGCTTCATTGCCGAGGAATTGCGCGAGATCATGGCGAAGCTGGGTTTCCGAACGATCGAAGAAATGGTCGGTCGGACGGATCGCCTGGCGCCATGGAAAGCAATTGATCATTGGAAGGCGCGCGGTGTGGATCTCACGCCGGTGTTGCATCAGCCGCAGGTCGGACCTGAGGTCGGGCGTTTCCGCCAGATCGCACAGGATCATGGGCTTGAGAAATCGCTCGATGTCACGCATCTGCTGGACATCTGCCGCCCTGCCATTGAACGCGGCGAATCCGTCAAGGCTGAGTTGCCGATTATCAACGTCAACCGCGTCGTTGGCACAATCACGGGCAGTGAGATCACGAAGCAGCACGGGCCCGCCGGGCTTCCGGAGGATACCGTGCAGTTGAAGTTCAACGGCAGCGCGGGGCAGAGTTTTGGCGCGTTTATCCCGAAGGGCATGACTCTCGAGCTCGAGGGCGATGCGAACGATTATTTCGGCAAAGGCTTGAGCGGCGGCAAACTCGTTGTGTATCCGCCGAAGGGCTCCACTTTCGCAGCTGAGGATAATATCATCATCGGCAACGTCGCCTTGTATGGCGCGACAAGCGGGGAGATTTTCGTGCGCGGCATGGCGGGTGAACGGTTTGGTGTGCGGAACTCGGGGGTCAACGCGGTTGTCGAAGCCGTGGGAGATCACGGTTGCGAATACATGACTGGCGGACGCGTTGTTGTGCTCGGCAGGACGGGCCGGAATTTTGCCGCGGGCATGTCGGGTGGTGTTGCTTACGTCCTGGATGAAGCGGGCGATTTTGCGAATCACTGCAACATGGAACTCGTGGGACTCGGGCCGCTGGTCGACACGGACGAAACCGAAGCGGTTTGGAAATTGATCCAGCGGCATCACACCTACACGCGAAGCGAGCGAGCGGCAAAGATATTGGCAGATTGGAAGGCGCACGTGCCGAAGTTTGTGAAGGTGTTGCCGAAGGATTACGCCCGCGTGCTGGAAGCGTTGAAGCGAGTGGAGCAGCAGGGTCTCAGCGGCGACGACGCGATCATGGCCGCCTTCGAGGAAAACGTGCGGGACGTGGCGCGTGTTGGCGGTGGGTGAGCAGCCTGCTGATGCAACACACTTCAAAACGGGTAGCGCCTGGCGCACTCATCGGCTGAAGCCGGAACTCTCTAGAACTGTAACCTGAACAATGAACTGGAAGACGCGAATGGTTGAAATTGCGGCCGCTGATTGTGCGCGGCGCATTCCGGCGTTTCGCCTCCAGACCTGACAACTACTCATGGGTAAACCCACTGGATTTCTTGATTACCTGCGCCAGCTGCCGAAGGATCGTTCGGCCGCAGAGCGCATTGCTGACTGGAACGAGTTTCACTTTCACATGCCGGAAGAGGACCTGCGCAAGCAGGGCGCGCGCTGCATGGATTGCGGAATTCCCTTCTGCCATACGGGACAGCTCCTCAACGGAATGGCCAGCGGCTGCCCGATTCACAACCTCATTCCCGAATGGAACGACCTCGTTTATCGCGGTCTCTGGCGCGAAGCCCTCGACCGGCTTCATAAAACCAATAATTTCCCCGACTTCACAGGCCGGGTCTGTCCGGCGCCCTGCGAAGGCTCATGCGTGCTGGGCATGAACAACCCGCCCGTCACGATCAAGAACATTGAATGCGCGATCATTGACCACGGCTGGGAGAATGGATGGGTCGTTCCCGAGCCGCCCAAGAAGCGCACTGGAAAGAAGGTCGCCGTTGTGGGATCCGGGCCTGCAGGCATTTCTGCCGCCGCCCAGTTGAACAAGGCCGGTCATCTCGTGACCGTGTTCGAGCGCGCCGATCGGCCTGGAGGCCTGCTCATGTATGGCATTCCCAACATGAAGCTCGACAAGAACGAAGTCGTGATGCGCCGGCTGAAGGTGCTTGAGAAGGAAGGCATCCAGTTCGTCTGCAACACGGAGGTGGGCAAGAACCTGCCAGCGGAACAGTTGCTCAAGGATTTTGACGCCGTCGTGCTCTGCACGGGCGCGACCAAGCCGCGTGACCTGCCGATCGAAGGCCGGCCGTTGAAGGGCATTCATTTCGCGATGGAATTCCTGACGGAGAATACCCGCGCCGTGCTGAATCAGCACAAAAACGGCGGGTTCATCTCCGCGGAAGGCAAGGACGTCGTCGTCATTGGCGGCGGCGACACGGGAACGGATTGCGTCGGAACCTCGATACGCCATGGCTGCAAGAGCCTCGTGCAGGTGGAAATTCTGCCCAAGCCGCCGCTTGATCGGGCGAAGGACAATCCGTGGCCGGAATGGCCAAAGGTGTACCGCATGGACTACGGGCAGGAGGAAGCTGCCGACAAGTTTGGCGCCGACCCCCGCGTTTATCTTACCACCGCGACGAAGTTCGAAGGTGATGCGAACGGGCACGTCAAGGCGGTCCATACGGTCGAAGTTGCGTGGGAACGCAACGACAAGGGCCAGTTTATGTCGAGGCACGTTCCCGGGACGGAGAAAGTGCTTCCTGCGCAGCTCGTGTTGCTGGCGATGGGATTCCTCGGGCCGGAGCAGCCGTTGCTTGATGCGTTGAACGTCGAACGCGATCCGCGTTCAAATGTGAAGGCGGAATTCGAGAAGTATCACACGAACATCAAGGGCGTGTTTGCTGCGGGAGATTGCCGCCGCGGACAAAGCCTCGTGGTCTGGGCCTTCAATGAGGGTCGCGGCGCCGCGCGCGAGTGTGATCGTTACCTGATGGGGCACACGGACCTGCCGTAAGGTGCCCCGACCTTGCCGTTCCGGCGCCTCAGCGTGCGGGAGCGGAATGCCTTCTGAGCAGCGCGGCTGTGTCTGCACGGCCCAGCCGCAATGGGCGGGAACGCGTGCAAGCTTCATCCGTCGGAATCCGCCCACGGCACTGCGCCTGACGCGCAGACAGGCTGCTGTTCACCCCAATTAAACCCGCCCTTCTGCGCCTTCGCAGGTCGTCCACTGAAACGCCGCGAACGCAGCGCGCTTTCTGGAACACTTCATTTTTCCCGCGAAATAGTTTCCCCCCGGCAATTCTGTACGTAATCCTCCTGATTTAAAAATTCGGTATTCGATGACATTGAATGGGCCCGCGTTGTTTCTATGCTTGTGGACAAGAATGAATTGACCCGGTGACTTCCGTATGGATTATCTAATGACAGTGACCGCAGCAGGAAAGGCTTACTTCGTTTCGCATGACACCCGGGGTAGACAGAGGATCGTCAGGCGTGAAGCGATTGTCACTTCAACGGGGACCGACCTGGTCGGACGGAAGCAATCGCGATCGCAATTTTTCTATACCTTGGTGAGCCCACTCTCGAAATGAAAACCCTCCTTGTCCTGGCTCCGCATCCGGAGCTGGCCGAGACCCTTCGTGCGGGTCTCAGCCCTGAACAGTATCGTATTGTCCACCGCGCCGGTGTTGAAGAAGCGGAGCCGCTGCTCGCGCACGGCCTTGCCAACGCCTGCATCGTCGATGTGGAACTTGCGGGCGTGCAGGAGATTTGGATTCTTGAGAAGCTGCGCCGCCGCGCGCCGCGGTGCCCGATCATTCTTTTTACAGGTTCAAAGCAGGCGGAGTGGGAGGAGGAGGCGTATCTCAAGGGCGCCACTCACGTGTTTGCCAAGCCTGTGCGAATGCGCATGTTCACCGCCATGCTGGAGCGCCTCTGGACTGTCCCCGCTGCCGCGGAAGCTCCCCACACGGAAAAGCATCCCCACGAGGTCGCCAAGCCGCCGGAGCCGGCGCAGCTTTCCGGTGCCGCCGCACAGGCCAGCTATCAAAGCCTCGGCGCCTTGCGCGGGTTCTCAGCCATCCTCACCCATTCGCTTGACGCCGATGCAATGCTCAAGCAGTTCCTGCTGTTGCTGCGCGAGTTGATCGGCATCAACCGCGCCGCGGTGTTTCTGCATCAACCCGTCCAATGGATGGGTGAGCGGCTCCCGCTCGAACAAGGCCGGCGCCTCCGCGCCGCGTGCGCCATCGGCGTTGCGCCGGGACTGCTCGAGCACTTCGAACTCTCGTTCGAAAACGGGATTGGCGGACAGGTGTCGCGCCTCGGGCGAATCCTGCGACGCCACAGCGAAGAAGCGCGCCGGGACGCGGAAACTCAAAAAGAATTTGAATTGCTCGGAACACAGGTTGCCGTGCCGATTCTCGACCGCGAAACCGTGGTCGGAGTGGCTGTGTTCGACGGCCATATCACGGGCGAACCGCTGGCAAACGGTGAACTGGAATTGATCTTCCATCTGCTGGAGCAGGTCGGGCTCGCAGTCAAAAACATCTGGCTGCATGATCAACTGGGATCGAACCACGAAATGATGGCGGGCATTCTCCGCGAGTTGAACAATGCGTGCGTGGTCGTGAATCGCGATCTCGCCGTGCTGCACTCCAACAAGACGGCCCGCAGGTTCTTCACGGTTTCCAATCGGCGAACGGGCGAATTGGAATTCAGCGACCTCCCGCAGTCCATTGGCGCCAAAGTTTATCAGGTGCTGAAAACCGGGACTGCAATCCCGCCATTCAAGTTCCAGCCCGAAGGGGTTCCAGGCGCGGTGTACAACGTCTCGATCGTTCCCTTCCAGCGCCAGACCGGAACGCAACCCGCATCGGCGTTATTGATGGTCGAGGACCTCACCCAGAGCGAACAGTTCCGGCGGCTGGAACTCGAGACCGCGAATCTGCGCCTCGTCCGCACCATGGCCGATCGCCTGGCACACGAGATTGGCAATGCGATGGTGCCGCTTTCGACCCATCAGCAATTGCTCGCCGACAAATACAAGGATCCTGAATTCCGGGCCTCGCTGGATGCAGCGCTGGCGGATGGCGTCAAGCGCGTCACGCGCCTGATCAATCAAATGCGTTTTCTGGCGCGCGATTCCGTTCTCGCACAGGAGGCATTCCCGGTGACGCCGTTGATCGAGGAAGCCTACCAGGAAGCGCGGAAGCATCAGCCCGTCAAGTCGGCTGAGTTCCAATACAAGGACGAGGACAAGCCGTTTGTTGTAACGGGCGACCGCGCTGCGTTGAAGCACGCATTGACCGAAGTGATCATCAACGCGCTGCAGGCCAACCCATCGAATGCAAAAATTGGCGTCAGCCTGCATGAACACGCAAACGGAAACGGCCGGCCCGCGCTGGAAATCCAGGTCCAGGACAACGGGACGGGTTTCACTTCCGAGGCGGCGCAGAATGCACCGTCACCCTTCTTCACCACCCGCAATGTCGGGCTGGGGCTCGGCCTCACCGTCAGCCGCAAGATCATAGAAACCCATCACGGCAAACTGGAAATCGTCGCGCCGAAGAGCGGACAGTCCGGGATCATCCGCATTTCGCTGCCCGTTGACGCCGCGCCCCAAGGCTGAACCGCTACAAGCAGGGCAGCGCGATTCGCTGCAGAAGTGCCGCGTGTGTTCGGCGGGAAAGGTTGCACCCGTCGGAGCGCGCCTACGGCAGGAGCCCGCGCTTTTTCAACATCGTTTCCACCGCGCGGTCCATCAGGAGTTCCGCAAGAGGTTTCGACGTCTCGTCGAGCTGTGCGCACGCGGCCTTCAGCTGGGCGACATCGCCGCTCCCGCTTTTCTGCGATTCCGATTTGATCGAGCTTTCAACAACGGCCAAAGCCTGCTCCAGTTCAGCGCGATAACCCGCATCCAGCTCACTGGAGCACTCATCCAGCGCCTTGCGTGTCGCGTTCACCAGTTCGGCTGCCTTGAGTTTCGCCTCAATCCACCGCCGTGCAGCGAGGTCTTCGAAGGCGTGTTCCACCGATTCTTCAACCATCTGCTGAACGGCCGAGTCATCCACATCCACCGCTGACTTCATTTCCACGATCTTTTCGTTGCCTGTCCGCGTGTCGCGCGCGAGGACGTGCAGGATGCCATTGGCATCAATTTCGAACTGCACGCCCACCCTGGCGGCGCCCCGCGGCGCGCGTTCGAACTCCAGCGTGAATTTGCCGAGGCTCCAATTGTCGCGCGCGCGCTCGCGTTCACCCTGCAACACGTGAATGAGCATGCTGGCCTGATTATCCATTGCGGTGGTGAACATCTCGCCTGCCTTCAGGGGAATGGTCGAGTTGCGCGGAATGATCACGTTCATCAAGCCGCCAAAGGTTTCGATCCCCAGTGAAAGCGGCGTCACGTCAAGCAGGAGCAGATTTTGGAATCCGCCAGACAGAATCTCGGCCTGAATCGCAGCGCCCAGCGCAACAGCTTCATCGGGGTTCTGCGATGTGTTTAGCTGCGGGCCCGAACCGCGATGAAAATCCTCCCCGATGCGGATGCCCCCGCGGGTTTCCTCAAAGTCCGCGCATTCGAACCATTCGCTGACGAGCTGGCGAACGAGCGGCATGCGCGTCTGGCCCCCGACGAGAATCACCTGATCGAGTTCGCGCGGCTCCAGTTTCGCGTCAGCGAGGGAACGCAAGCAATGCTCGCGTGTCCGCAGGATAACGTCGCGCGCCAGTCGTTCCAGTTGGGCCCGTGCAAGCGTGCAGCCGAAGCTGTAATCAGGGGTAAGGAAGGGAAGGGTGATCTCCACCTCGGTTTCTGCTGACAACCGGATCTTGGCCTGCTCGGCCGCTTCGCGAATCCGGGACAACTGCGTGAGCACGGACGCGGATGGAAGTGTGTCCTGCAGCGATCGCGTTGCCGCCGCGCCGGGTGCGAACGGCTTCAGGTCTGGGATGTGAGGCGCGATTTGTTCGACCAGGAATTCCATTACGCGTTGATCGATGTCGTCTCCACCCAGTCGCGTGTTGCCATTCGTGGAGAGCACCTGGAAGACGCCGCCCGTCAGTTCAAGTATCGACAGGTCGAACGTGCCTCCGCCAAGATCGTAAACTGCGATCCGCGCTTTTTCGTGCAGCCGATTCAGGCCATACGCAAGCGCCGCGGCTGTCGGCTCGTTGATGATCCGTTCAACCGCGAATCCTGCCAGTTCGCCAGCCCGTTTTGTCGCATTGCGTTGCGCGTCGTTGAAGTAGGCGGGCACGGTGATTACCGCACGGGAGACAGCTCCGCCCGTATAATGCTCCGCATCCTTCCTAAGCTTTTTGAGAATTTCGGCAGAAACCTCCTCGGGCGTGTAATCGCGCCCATGGATCGGGATTGTCACCGCGCCTCCTCCCTCGGTCTTCACCCGGTAAGTGACCGATGCCTCGCCCGATACATCCGAGCCGCGGCGGCCGATGAAGCGCTTCACCGAGTAAACGGTTTCGTCAGGCCGAATGAGGCGCAGTCGATTCGCGGGATGCCCAACGAGCGGAGCCGAGTTGTTGGCTGAGTAATGAACGATGGACGGGGTGAGGCGGTTGCCTTCTGAATCAGCAATCACCAGGGGAATCCCGGAATCAACGAGGGCCACCAGTGAATTGGTGGTGCCGAGGTCAATGCCGACAATTTTGCTCATAGGAAAGGTGGACTGTGAGACAACCTGCTCATCAAATCAACATTCCAGCGATCCTCCCGCGTCAGCGGAGCGCCGAATTGCAGTCGTATAGGTTCTCTTTGCTTGCATGGGACATAGCTCTCAATTCGAACGCGATCCGGTTGCTTGGCGATCTTAAGGCGATCGCAAGTCGGCGCTCCGACGGTCGGTGCTGCCGAGGCGGCCGGGGAAAAAGCTTGGCAACCCGCGTGCTTGATTCTCTGATTTGATATGAACTGCATCGTCACCGCTGGTCCAACCTACGAAAAAATGGACCAGGTACGCCGTCTTACCAACTTTTCCACAGGCCGGCTGGGTATTGAACTGGCGCGTTTTCTGACAGAGCGCGGACACGATGTCACTCTTCTTGTTGGCGAACAGGCCACATACGGCGGGGAGCGGCGGGCGAACCGGATCGAAACGTTCGCCACGACTTCCGACCTTCGCGAATGGTTTCGCGCCTTGGCAGACGCGGGGGCTGAAGCGATCTTTCACACTGCTGCCGTCAGCGATTTCAGTTTCGGAAAGATCTGGCTGCGACTGCCTGATGGCGAAATGTCGGAATTGAAAAGTGGAAAAATATCCACGCGCCAGGGCACGTTGATGGCCGAATTGGTTCCCACTCCCAAGATCATCTCGGAACTGCGTGACTGGTATCCGAAGACCCAGATCATTGGATGGAAATACGAAGTGGAAGGTGACCAGGCAGCTGTGATTGCCGCGGCGGCGCGACAACTTCATGAATGCCTTACCGATGCCTGCGTCGCGAACGGCCCCGCGTATGGCGAAGGCTTTGGCATCGTTGTCCCAAACGGCAAGGTGACCCACCTCGATACGATTCCTGGCCTCTTCGACGCGCTTGAAGCCCGCGTTCGGAAATGATTCACTTGCCGCAATGAGGCGGAAGTTTTCCCGGCGAAAGTTCCTCGCTGCAGCAGGTGTTGCCTTGCCAGCGCTGTTGATGGGTCACGCGGCGTGGGTGGAACCAAAGCTGTACGTGAATCCAGGAATTGGATGGTTCACTCTCCCCTTGAGATTCAACTGCAGGCCGGAGCTTACTGTCTTCGAGATTTGAAGGTTCAGGAATGGCGCGGGCTTGCCACCTCCAACGTTGAATGGCGAACGGCGCGTTTGTATTGTGCGTTCGATGACTGCGCCGAACCAAGCTGAGTCGCTGCTGCGGCGCCCGGTCATGTCATTGTGGGGCGTGGGTGCAGAGCGCGCGCGCTTGCTGGAGCGGTTGCGAATACACACCGTGGAGGATCTGCTTTTGCACAAGCCCCGGCGTTACGAGGATCGCCGCCGCTTCCTCGCCATTCGTGAACTCCAACCCGGCCAACCCGCGTGCGTGCGCGGAATCGTCGTGGCTTCGGGAGTCAAGCGCTGGAAGAAGGGCGCCCGCGCCATGTTCGAATGTGTTCTCGAGGACAGCACCGCGCGGCTGCATTGCCGCTGGTGGCAGGCTTTTCCCTGGATGGAGGAATACTTTGCTGTTGGCCGCGAGTTTGTTGTCTTCGGCAAACTGGAATCCCTCCGCCCGCGCATCGTGGATCACCCCGAAACCGAGCTCGTGGAAGCGGGTGAAGAAAACCTCGTTCATCTGAACCGCATCGCCCCGATTTATCCCCTCACCGAAGGCCTGCCACAACGCTGGCTGCGCGGGCTCATCTGGCGAAGTGTCGATCAACTCATGACAGGCGGCAGTTTTCCTGAGTGGAACGCGCTCGATGAGCGCTTGCGGTTTGCCCGCACAGAAGCCGCGTCGCTGCCAGGCCGTTCCAACGCCGTCACCATGCTGCACTTTCCGGAAGAGTTCGAGGATATCGAAATCGCGCGGCGCCGACTGGCGCTTGACGAATTCGTCGATCTCCAGGTGCACATGCAGCAACGTCGAAAATTGTTTGAATCACGTTCAAAGGCACTGCCCTGCGGCGGCGACAATAATCGTCTGATGAAGCCGTTCCTGCAGGTGCTTGGATTCAAGCTCACCGCTTCACAGGCGAATGTGCTGCGTGAAATCCGGCACGACCTTCGAGGCGAGCATCCGATGAGACGCCTCCTGCAAGGCGATGTAGGTTCGGGCAAGACGGCAGTCGCAGCGTGCAGCGCTCTCATGGCGCTGGAATGTGGATTTAACGTCGCGCTAATGGCGCCGACCGAAATTCTGGCAGAGCAGCATCACAGGAATTTTTCGCGGTGGTTTGAATCTCTGGGCGTGAGAGTCGAGCTGCGAACGGGCAGCACGAGGGCCGCTCTGGCTCACGGTTCACGATCGCTGGAGGAAGTGAAACCGTTGCTCGTCATTGGAACGCACGCGCTCGTTTCCTCCGGGTTTGAAATCCAGAAACTCGGGTTGGTGATCATCGATGAACAGCACAAGTTCGGAGTCGCCCAACGCGAGCAACTGGTGCGCAAGGGACATTACCCGCATCTGCTTGTGATGACTGCGACGCCGATTCCGCGAACATTGGGGCTGACGCTGTATGGGGACCTGGATGTTTCCACGATAGACGCCGCGCCGCCGGGCCGCGGAAAAATCAAGACGTTCGTGCGCACCACGGACACCCTGCCGAAGGTCTGGAGTTTCATTCGCGAGAAGCTTGCGGCCGGCCGGCAGGCCTATGTGGTGTATCCGCGGGTTGAGGAAAACCAGGGGAACGAGGTGAAGGCGGTGATGAAGGAATTCGAGGTTTTGAAACGGCAACTCGCTCCGTACTCCGTCGCAATGCTGCATGGACGCATGAAGGCTGCGGAAAAAGAAGGCGTGATGGCTGAGTTTCGCGCGAACCGCGTTCACGTGCTTCTGGCAACGTCCCTGATCGAGGTGGGCGTGGATGTGCCGAATGCGACGGTGATGCTGATCGAAAACGCAGAGCAGTTCGGGCTGGCCCAATTGCACCAGTTGCGCGGCCGCATTGGGCGCGGTGTGCACGACTCGCATTGCATTCTGGTCTCGGCGGCAGGGAACATTGAGGCGCGTGAACGGTTGCAGGTGCTGGAGGCAACCAGGGATGGATTTCAAATCGCGGAAGCCGACCTTAAGTTGCGCGGGCCGGGTGAATTGCTTGGCAAGGACCAGAGCGGCGTGCCCGCTTTCCGGTTTGGAAATCTTGCGCAGGATCTTGAACTTATAAGTTTCGCACGAGAGATCGCACGCGGAAGGTAGGTAAGTTTTTACTTGTGCTTTGGAACCGGATGCGAAAGTTTACGGCCACTATGAAAAGGATACTATCCCTGTTCGTAATGTTGGGTCTCGTGGTTGCCGCGGTGACGGGTTGCAGCCAGGCTGAAGAAACTCCGGTTGCGCCGGAGACGACAACGAACGCTCCCGCTCAGTAAGGATTCCCTTTCGGGGGATTTCGAATTCACGCCGGACACCGGGTGTCCGGCTCTTTCTTGTACGCGTTCCTATTCTCCCCCCATTGCTTTAAATGGGCCTTTCACCTAGCCTCGCGCGCATGAACACCTGTCTTCTTCCCTGCCTGCTTGCGGGCGCGATGCTGGTTGGTTGTGGTGAGCGCCAGAATTCCGGCGCGTCCGCCGAGACGAACGAGGCTTCGAGCCCGCTGACAGCCCCGGTCGATTACCTGGGCGCAGTAGGAAAGGGCCAGCAGACGGCAATCAAGACAATCGATACAGCCGCGATCAACCAGGCGATCCAATTGTTCCAGGCTGAACACGGCAGAAATCCAACGAGCCTTGACGAGCTGGTGAAGACCAAGTTTTTGGCGCGGATTCCAGACGCTCCGCACGGGATGAAGATTGTGTACGACGCGAATGCCGGGCACGCTAAAGTGGTAAGACAATAACTGCCGTCATTTCTGCTTAGACCATGTTCGACTGGATCACGAACCCAGAAATCTGGATCAGCCTGGTAACGCTGACGGTGCTCGAGATCGTTCTCGGCATCGACAACATTGTCTTCATCTCGATCCTCGCCGGCAAACTGCCACCCGAGAAACAGGCAAAAGCGCGGCAGCTCGGATTGTCGCTGGCCTTGATCACGCGCATCCTGCTCCTGTGCGGGCTG
Source organism: Verrucomicrobiia bacterium (assembly GCA_035629175.1). Taxonomy (NCBI): domain Bacteria; kingdom Pseudomonadati; phylum Verrucomicrobiota; class Verrucomicrobiia; species Verrucomicrobiia bacterium. The sequence continues at coordinate 122,128 of DASPIL010000023.1, forward strand.
GCGTGGATGGTCAAGCTTACCGCACCGTTGTTCCATATCCCCGCCTTTTGGTTCGTTCACGAACCGCATCCCATTTCTGGCCGCGACCTCATTCTCCTGGTTGGCGGGCTCTTCCTGCTCTGGAAAAGCACGCGTGAAATTCACGATAAACTGGAAGGCGAGGAAGAACATGTTTCGGGGAAGGTGGCGCCGACGTTCAGCAGCGTCATTATTCAGATCCTGCTGCTCGATATCGTCTTTTCGCTGGATTCAGTGATCACGGCGGTGGGAATGGCAAAATATATAGGGGTCATGATCGCAGCGGTTGTCATCGCCATGGGCTTCATGCTGGTTTTCGCCGGCCGGATCAGCAATTTCATCCACCGCCATCCGTCACTGAAGATGCTTGCGCTGAGCTTCCTGATCCTGATTGGCGTGGCTTTGATCGCCGAAGGTTTCCATCGCGAGATTCCCAAGGGTTACATTTACTTCGCCATGGCATTCTCGGTCGGCGTTGAATCGCTTAACATCCGCACACGCACCAAGTCCAAGCCTGTGAAGTTGCATCAGCCGATCCAATAAGCTCACGAAACCCGCGCCGCCCAACATCAGCTTGCCCGCGGAAATAAAGCACCTAAGCTACGGCCATGAAAATCATCAAAACGCTCGCCCTGTGCATCTGTGCCATGTCGCTTCTGTCGTCAGGTTGCAAGTCGCCCGACTGTTGCGCAGATGGCATGTCTGAAATGGCGGCTTGTGAGATGGCGTGTTGCACCGAAGCAGGTGCGACCTGCGAGAATTGCCCAAAATGTTCCGCGAAGAAGTGACGGCGCGAGCCTGCGCCGCCTTGTCATTCAAAGCACGAGCAACAGCTTGCGGATTTCCTTCAACCGCGCCCGCGCTTCCTTCTTCGTCAGGCGCGGGAACTTTCCTCCAACCATGATGTAATCGCCTCGGCGGCTGAGCATCACCTTGTCTTCCTTGACCTCGAGGGTTGTAATTGCGCGTTCCGACGCGAGGCGCTTCAGCTCGGCAACCTGCAGTAACAACTCCACTGCCGGCGGAACGGGGCCGAAGCGGTCCCGAAGTTCCCGCGCAAGGGCTTCAAGCGATTCCTTGTCGGTTGCCTGCGCGAGCTTGCGATAGATATCAATGCGATGCTGCGGCTCCGGCACGTAGCTGTGCGGCAGAGCGGCCCGGGCGCTGGAGTTGGCCAGATCCGTCGGCTCGCCAACCGCCTCTCCCGTCGTATCCAGGAAATCGAGGCGAACGCTCACCGCTACACGAGGCTTGATCTTCTCGCCTTTCAACGCAGAAACGCTCTGCTTGAGGAGCTGGCAGTAAAGGTCGAATCCCACGGCTGTGATGTGTCCGCTTTGCTCCGACCCCAGCAGGTTCCCGGCGCCGCGTATTTCCAGGTCGCGCATCGCTATTTTGAATCCGCTTCCCAGAGTCGCGTATTGCTTGATCGCACTGATGCGTTTTCGCACATCGGTCAGCAACCCCGCGTGTCGTGGCAGCAGGAGATAGGCGTAAGCCTGGTGCTTGTAGCGCCCCACACGTCCGCGCAATTGATACAGTTCGCTTAAACCAAAGCGATCCGCGCGATCGATGATGATCGTGTTGGCGTTCGGGATGTCCAGGCCGCTTTCAATGATCGTGGTCGACAGCAGCACATCCGCCTCACCATTGACGAACTGTGTCATCACTCGCTCCAGGTCGTCGGCGTCCATCTGTCCGTGCCCGACCACCATCCGCGCCTGAGGCACCAGCGTGCGGAGCTTCTGCTCCATCGTGTGAATGGTCGTCACGCGATTATGAAGAAAGAAAACCTGGCCGCCACGGTTCAGCTCGCGTTGAATCGCATCGCGAATGAGACGCTCGTCATATTGCGTGACGATGGTCTCAACAGGCAGGCGGTCGTGGGGCGGTGTCTGGATGGCGCTCATGTCCCGCGCACCCGTCAGGGCGAGGTAAAGCGTGCGCGGGATGGGCGTCGCGCTCAGCGTGAGCACATCCACGAGCTTGCGCAGGGTCTTGAACTTCTCCTTGTGCAACACTCCAAAGCGCTGCTCCTCATCGATCACGACGAGCCCAAGGTCCTTGAAGACGACGTCCTTTTGAATCAATCGATGCGTGCCCACCACGATATCCACCGCGCCGACTGCCAGATCTTCAATCGCCCTTTGTTGTTCTCGCCGCGTGCGGAAACGTGAAAGCAGTTCGACGCGAACGGGGTAATCGGCCATGCGCTCGCGAAACGTGTTGAAATGCTGCTGGGCGAGAACGGTCGTTGGAACGAGAACCGCGACCTGCTTGCCGTCCATCACCGCCTTGAACGCCGCACGAATCGCCACTTCGGTCTTGCCGAATCCGACGTCGCCGCAGATGAGACGGTCCATCGGCTTCGGCCGTTCCATGTCGGCCTTGGTTTCGGTTATGGCCTGGAGTTGGTCGGCTGTCTCCTCGTAGATGAAAGAGCCTTCGAATTCCCGCTGCCACGGTGTGTCCGCCTTGAACGGGTGCCCTGCCTGTGAATCGCGCGCGGCCTGGATCGAGAGGAGATCAGCCGCGACGTCACGCACCGCACGCTCCGCATGTTCCTTCGCTTTGTTCCAGCGCGTCCCACCCAGGGTGTTGAGCGGCGGACGAACTTTTCCAGCACCCACATACTTGCTCACCAGATGCGCTTCCGTCACAGGCACGTAAAGCTTTGGCGCAGGCTGGGCGGGATCGCTGGCGGCGTATTCCAGCATCAGGCATTCGATGTTTCCTGCCGGATTCGCCTTGTCAGTCGGTTTCGTTCCGGCGCCCGCAGGCAGAAGTTTCAGGCCGAGGAATCGGCCGACTCCGTGTTGCACATGAACAACGAGGTCGCCTTCCTCGAACTCAGTGAAATCAATGTCCAGGGCTGAACGCGCGGCCACCGCGTGCGAAGACTTGAGCCGTCGCGGACGCTGCACCTTGTAACGTCCAAAGATCTCCGCATCCGTCACCACCACCAGCTTCGCGTCGTCCGCGATGAATCCTCGGGCAAGCGATCCGAGGTGCAGGATCAAGCCCGGTTCGGCCAGCGCCGCTGCGGATGTTTCACTGTTCGAAAGCGGGCGGTCGTTCCAGATTTCCACGAAGCGCTGCTTCTCTCCGTCATTGTTGCAAAAGACATGAACAGCGTAGCCCTGGCGCAACCAACGATGCAGTTGCTGGAAAAATCCCCGCCGCTGGGCCTCGGCGACCTGCGGTTCGGGCGCGCGATCCGGCAACGGACGAAATGCATCGAGACTCGGCAGGTTCAGCTCAGTGTCTTCGGGCTCAGTCGCTGGCACGGAAACGCCGACTCCGTCTGCTCCGCCTTCGCGAACTGCGATTTCACTCATTCCGGCCTGGCGCATTTCCGACTGGAAGGCTTCCCATTCCAAATGCAGACGATCGCCAGGGACAACCTGCCGCGTGTAATCTTCAGCGCGTTCGCGTAGCAGTGCCGGCTCGCAAAATAGAAAAATCGTTGAGCGAGGAAGATAGGTGAGCAGGCTCGCGGGTGGCGCGCCGTTGTCACCGATCTGACGCAGCAGGCCCAGCTCTCCGCCTGGCGCAAGCGTGATCGATTCAATCTCCTCCCGCGACATCTGGGTCTGCGGATCGAAATACCGCAACGATTCCAGTTCGTCGCCGAAAAATTCGAGCCGCACTGGCCACGGGCTGGTGAGAGGAAAAACATCGAGAATGCCGCCCCGTAACGCGATTTCTCCTTTTTGCGTTACCTGCGCTTCGGGTTCGTACGCCTGGTCTTCAAGCCATTCGATCAAATCGAGCGGCTCGCATCGATCGCCCCGCCGCAAAGTTCGTGTGCGCGCATCCAGAGTCTCCTTCGCAAACGTCTTCTGCATTAACGCGACAACGCTCGTAATGATTAGGGGCGGATGCGCGTTCGGCGGCTGGGGACGGGAAAGTCGAACCAGGGTTTCCAATCGATCGCTGATGACATCCGCCTGCGGAAGCTTGGCTTCGTGCGGCAGGATTTCCCATGAGGGATAAAAGAGCGGCCGTTGACGAAGATTGGTTGCATTCGCTGGTTCGGCTGCTCGCAACCACGTCTCCACATCCTGCTCCACGGATTCCTGCGTTTTCAGTGTGTCAGTGACAATGACAACGGGAAATCGTCGCAGGTGATTGTGAAGCGCAATGGCGAGGAACGGCTGAGCGGGAGCGGCCACGCCGTGGAGACGCACGGCGCCCCCTTCCTCCACACGCCGCATCAAGGATTGCGCGGCGGGAGTTTTTACAAATTGAGCAAATAAATTGCCTGCCGCGATGTCAGCGGTGGAATGCGTCAAGCGCAGAAAACCTCGCAGGGGGCCGCTTGTGCGTCAAGGCGTGGAAATCGCGACCAACCCGGCGCAGCCTCCCGGCGTTGGAGCGCCGGCTTGCAGTTGGCTTACGACAATCGAACAACCGTCGCGCATACTAATGAGACGCTGCCGACTGGGACGTGGACGATCCAGCAGGTTTGGAAACGGATTTGGAAACCTGCGCTACACGTGGCGCAGCTCTGGAAGTCTGCGCCACGTGGCCGAAAGTAGATTTACGCGAAACGAACCTTACTTGCTCGTGAGCTGGAAAGGAATTTCCACAAAGCCGCCGAGCCAGAACTTTTTGTCCGTGTTCGAGCCATCGAACACGGTGCGGGTGTAGAACCCGAGTTTCGTATCCCATCGCTTGGCGCGGTAACTAAAGCCCGCCTCGAACGAGTCCTGGTTTTCGCGAGGGGCGCGAGGGTAGTCGATTGCACGCGTCGCCGCATTGAAGCGAACGTCATCGCCATCGACGCTTCCAAGATGCCGATACCCCGCATTCAGTTCCCAGCGCTGGATTTCCTGGAAGAAACCAACCGACACGATGTACTGGTCGTTTGCTGAGGTGTGATTCCAGCGGAACAATGCGTCGGCATAGGCGCCAAAGCCTTCCCAGCCAAAATGTTTGCGCGCGAGCAGCTCGGGTTCGATTGCGGTTGAACTTGAGCCCGGCGCGAAGGCGAAATGTTCGTCGAAGCTGCCTGGGAGGACGGCTCCCGCGCGGAAGGTCAGGGTTGGCAGATACGGACACTCGCTGGCGTCGTTTTCGTTGAAGATCTGGTAACGCACACCGAACGAAATATCCATCAATCCGGACGTGGATTCAGATGAACCGCTTGGATTGAAATACCGCCAGCCTGCAGTTGTGTAGCCCGCGCTCAGGTCCGCCGCCCAGCGATCGTTCAGGCCGTATTGGAAGGTCAGATATCCCTGATTGATATCGATTCCATAATGTTCGCCATTGTGCCGCCAATCTGTTTTGTGACGGTTGTTTCCCGCCCAGATGTAGTAGGACTCGGATTCCTGGTAGGTCAGCCGCGTCACCAACTGCCCGGCAGCCGGGACATTGGCCCATTCGGCGAATGGCGCGTGGGGGACGTTTTCGCTTGCGGACAGCGGTTGAACGGATGCGGCGATGAGTGTCGCTGCAGTGGTTTGAAGAAACTTCTTTTTAGGGATCATGTTTGGGGGCCTTTTTGAACGGGCAGGGAATTTGCGCACGCGGAGGGAGACCGCGGGCTATGGAACAGGATGATGAGCCGGTTTCATATAAGGGCGCATCCTAATGATGCTCCCGCCGCGGTTCAAACGGAAAGAAACAGGCGCGAACCTATTCCCACTCGATGGTTCCAGGGGGTTTGCTCGTGATGTCGAAGACGCATCGATTGACGCCTTTCACCTCATTGATGATGCGGCTCGCGAGCTTTTCCAGCAGGTCGTAAGGCAGTTTCACCCAGTCGGCTGTCATGCCGTCCTGGGATTCCACTGCGCGAATGGCAATCGTGTATTCATACGTCCGCTCATCGCCCATCACTCCAACGCTCCGCACGGGCAGGAGGACCGCGAAGCTTTGCCAGATCTTGTAATACCAATCCGTTGCCTTCATTTCCTCAACCACGATGGTGTCCGCATTGCGCAGAATTTCGAGCCGCTGAGGCGTGACTTCGCCGAGGATGCGAACGGCCAGGCCTGGACCGGGGAACGGCTGGCGGAGCACGATCTCGCGCGGCAGGCCAAGTTCCAGTCCGAGCTCGCGCACCTCATCCTTGAACAGGCACTTGAGCGGTTCGACAAGCTGGAACTTCATCCGCTTCGGCAGCCCTCCCACGTTGTGATGGCTCTTGATCATCGCGGCAGGATTCCCCGCGATCGGGACCGATTCGATGACGTCAGGATACAACGTTCCCTGCGCCAGAAACTTTGCTTTTCCCGCGCGTTTGGTTGCCGCATCGAAAACGTCGATGAACGTCTTGCCGATGATCTTGCGCTTGCGTTCGGGGTCCGTGATTCCCTTGAGGTTCTTGAGAAACAGTTTTGAGGCGTCCTCGTATTGAAGCTTGATCTTGAAGTGACGCACGAACACGTCCTGAACGACCTGTGCCTCGCGCCCGCGCAGCACGCCATTGTTGACGAAGATGCAGGTGAGCTGATCGCCGATCGCCTTGTGCAGCAGCGCAGCCGCCACACTGGAATCGACGCCGCCGCTCAGGCCAAGGATCACGCGTTCCTTGCCAACCTGCGCGCGGATTTCCTCGACGGCCTGGTCGATGTAGCTGCGCATCGTCCAGTTCTTGCCGCAGCCGCAGATGTTATGAACGAAATTGGCGAGGATGTCCCTGCCATGCGGTGTGTGGGCGACCTCGGGATGAAACTGCAGGCCGAACATTTTGCGTTCGCGGTTTTCGATCGCGGCGTAGTCGGAGTTTTCCGTGACGGCAACAGAAACGAAACCTTTCGGAAGCTTTGTCAGTTTATCCGCATGCGAGTTCCAGACCTGGAGCGACTCGGGCAGGTTGGCGAACAAAGGGCAGAAGCTGTCCGTCACACGTAGGGTTCCGCGGCCGTATTCCCGTTTCGTGCTCTTCTCAACGCGGCCGCCCTGGAACTGCGCCAGCAGTTGGATCCCAAAGCAGATGCCGAGCATCGGAATCCGCAGCTTGAAAATATTCCGGTCGGGCAGGGGCGCGTCCGTGGCGTAAACGCTCGACGGACCGCCTGACAGGATGATCCCGCTGGGGCGCAGCGCCTCGATCTCCTTTGCGGGCGTGTCGTAGCGCAGGATGACCGAATACACGTTGCACTCGCGAATGCGCCGGGCAATGACCTGGGTATACTGGGACCCGAAGTCCAGGATGACGATTTGCTCTGTCATGACTCAAATAAAAGCGAGCTTTTTGCCTGTGGGGCTGGTGTTTGGCGAGGAAAATCAGAAGAACGGGTTGTTCTCCTTCTCTTCCGCCACGGTTGTCAGCGGCCCGTGGCCGGGGCAAAGCAGGGTGTCCAACGGCAGGCTCAGGATTTGTTCCCGCACTTTCGATTTCGCAAGATCCCCGTGTTCCGGCGCGCCTCCCATTGACCCTGCAAAGATCGCGTCGCCGACAATCGCGACATGCGGGGCATCCTCGGGCCAGTTGCCGACAATGTAGGTCACTCCATCCTCGGCGTGGCCGGGCGTCTCGCGGTTGGTGATCCTGAGGCTGCCAAGGTGAATGCAGTCGTTTCGCCGATTCTTGTGCTGCGGCGGCGCGCTGCGCGCATCCGTATGCAGAATGCTTTTCGGAAACGCATCGCGGATCTCCTGCAGGCCAGCCATGTGATCATCATGTGTATGTGTGATGAAAACATGCCGAAGGTTCAATTGCTCCGCGGCAATGATCTTGAGCATTTCGACCGCATTCCATCCCGTGTCGAAAACCGCAGCCTCGCGCGTGACTTCGTCCCACACAAGGTAAGCGTGAACCGTGTTGCCGGATTCCGTCGTGCTCAGCTGCCGCAGCTCCCGCCACAGGCCGAGGTCTTTCGGGGCCGGCATCCAGCCTCGCGCAAGTTTCTCCAGCTTCACTGGATTCAATCGCAGCGCCTCGGCAAGCGGCGCATAGCGGACGGTTTGCGGAACCGTCCCGGAATCCTCGAGATTGGAGTAGTCCGTCTCGCTGAGACCTGCCGCGGTTGCAGCCGATCCCGGCGGCACGCCAATCATCGCCCGCGCTTTGCGCAGGACATCTCCCAAATGATCTTCAAGGTTCATGGCGCAAGACGTTAGCCGCGCATCGGCGAAGTTCAAGCCGCCAATCTTTAGCCCGGATCGGAAGTGGTACAGAAGCTTCTATTGAGGACGTTATGAACCCTGATCGGTTGAATCGCCCGCTGGACAGCCGGCAACTCAACGCGTTTGTGGCAGTCGCACGGACCCGCAGTTTCACACGCGCGGGCAAGGAGCTCTTCCTCTCTCAATCAGCGGTCAGCCACGCGTTGAAGGCGCTCGAGGACGAAATTGGCTGCCCGCTCTTTGATCGCGCGGGCAAGCAGATTCAGCTCAGCCCAGCGGGGGAGCATCTTCTTCATTTCGCGGAAAAAATTCTTTCCGACATGGCTTCGGCGCGCAACGCGTTGCATCGCCGTTCATCGTGGGGCAGGGCGCGGGTGCGCGTGGGGACCGCTGCGGCAGGTGCATCGTGGTTGTTGCCGCGGGTGATTCACGCGTTCCGGCGGGAGTTCCCCGACTGCTCCGTTTGCGTCAAGACCGGTGACACGCGCGAATGCATTGAAGGACTGGTTGCAAACGACATCGACCTCGGGTTGGCGATCACTCCAGGCCACGCAGCAGCAGTGGATGTAAAGGCGTGTTTCACGGACGAGCTTCTCTGGGTTGTCCCGGAGAACCATTCGTGGGCCCGCGCAGGAACCGTGTTGCAAGCCGGGTTCGCATCGCAAACGTTCATTTTCGAAAGCGCAACGGGCGGTTTGTTTCGGCTCGTTGAGAAATTTGCAGAACGCGAACAGCTCGTTGTGACGTGTCACCTGGAAGCCGGAACGCCGGACGCGGTAAAAGAACTGGTCGCAGCCAGCGCAGGCGTGACAGCGCTGCCGGCCTGGGCGGTGGTGAAGGAAGTGAAGGACGGATCCCTGGCAACCGTCGCGATGGGTAAACGCAAGCTCAAGCGAACATGGTCGCTGCTGCGGCCCCAAGACCGGAAGTCGGATCTCGCCACCGAGGTTTTTGCGCGCCTGATGATGGAAGCGCTCGCGTCGAACGAGCCGCCTGCAATCACTGCATCAGCTAACGCGAGTGCGCGATCTTCGCCTGTTGCTCTTTGATCATTGTGCGTCATTCGCGTTCGCCCAACGGCCAACGCCTGCGTCCGTGCCTCAGGTGATTCCGTCAAAGTTTTCATGGGATGCATGAACGAAACGGCGGGTTCATCTGCAGTTGCGTGGTTCTTTCGGGCACACACGAGGAATTCGAATCATCGAAACGTCGTCTTTCACGATGCCGACCCAGACTCAGCATTTCGGTGGCATATGCGGTGCTCCCCAGCCGCGCGAATCCTTGGCGTATTATTGTGATCTCTCAAAACGTGCTTATGCGGCTCCGGCGATTGGGACGAGCGTTGCTTGTCCTGGCCGGATTCACAGCACTCTGCAATGCCGGCCTGGCTGCGGCTCAAGACATCACTCTTTCAGGAGTGCTGGAAGGAAGTGTGATCACCCTCCAGCCGAATACAGCGGGCACCAATCTGGCGTTCACTGCGGCTGTTTCTCCACCCGCGGCGGATACCAACCTGGTCTTTTTGCTCGAACGCCAGGGCAGCGTGTTTGCCGTCCGCACCAGCCCGCCACCGCACAACGTGACGTTTTCAAACCTGCCAGCAGGAAAGTATTATCTCGCGGCGCAATTCGCGGGCAGTGCCGGCCTGGCGGACGGAAGCCTGAGCTTTGACATACGTTCCCCATCGCTGGCCCCGTTAAATGATCGATGGGCGCAGCCCGCCTTGATGTTGCTCAATTCAACCCGCGTGGGGGCGAATACCTTTGCCGCGTCGGAACCAGGCGAGCCGGTGCATGCAGGCGTCGGTTCGGGCAAATCAATCTGGTGGGCGTGGACTGCTGTTTCCAATGGTGTCTTCACCGCCACGACGCGGGGCAGCGCGTTCGACACGGTCCTCGGCCTCTACACGGGAAAGAACGTCGCGATGCTGGCCGAGGTGGCTGCGAATGATGATGCGGGTCCTTACGCATTCAGCCAGGTCAGCTTCAACGCGATTGCCGGAAAAGTTTACTACTTTGTCGTCGACAGCGCCCAGCCCGCCGCGTCGGGCAGTGTGCAGCTTCGACTAGCCGCCAGTTCGCCGCCGCAGATTTCCATCACCACTCCGAGCGATGGCGCGTTGTTTCTGGTCAATTCGCCCTCCGGCACCGTCAACACACCGGTTGCCGCAACAGTGCAGGACGCGGCAGTTGTTGCGCGGGTCGATTACTATTTGGACGGCGGGGGTGTTGCCGAATCAGGAACCCTGGCTGCGCCCTATCAGGTCTACCTGACGAACCTGCCGCCTGCGCATTACGTGCTCACACTGGTCGCTTCCAATATGACCGGTCTCGTCAGTTCCTCGAGCATCGGATTTTCAATCATATCGCTCGCGCCTGAACTGATGATTGAAAAATACGTGGCATCGTTGGGATCCGTTGAGATGGGCATCACGGGTTTCAAAGGACGAAATTATATCATTCAAGCCTCGACCAATCTCGACGTGTGGTGCGGTGTGAGCACGCTCACGAATTTTGCGGGCGCGCAAAAGCTATCCGAAACGAACGTCGCGCGATTCAACCGTCGATTCTACCGGGCCGCGGGCTCGCCGTGACATGAAGCAGCCATTCGAAACCTCTGCCTTTCGCAAGCCGCTGCGCGCGTTGATATCGAACGCAACTTCGGCTGCGCTTTGGGTGTTTGTTCTAGCCGGGGCGATGCGTCCGCTCCATGCAGCCGATCATCAGGTGCAGATGCACGATTATTACTTTGATCCGCAATTCCTGGCGGTCACGGTGGGCGACAGTGTCACCTGGAAAAATTTTGGAGGCGAACATACGGCGACTTCGGATGACGCAATCTTTGACTCGGACATCACCGCTTTTGAGGAGGAGTATACGTTCACGTTTTCGGACGAGGGGAGTTTTCCGTATCACTGTTCGCTGCATGGCGAAGGCGGCATCGGAATGTTTGGCATCATCCTCGTGACGGGTTCAGCCGACAACACGGCTCCCGAAACACCGATCAATCTTTCTCCTGCGGACGGCGCCACCAATCAGCCAGTGGCGCTGCAACTAAGGGCGACGCCATATGTTGATGCGGATGGGGTTGATTTTCATGCCACGAGCCAGTGGGTTCTCAGTTACGCGAGCAACAATGCAGTGGCTTTGGACAGCGGGCCGCTCACTGGCAGCCTGACCAACTATCATCCGCCCGGGCTCGCGGAGGGAACGGCTTACGATTGGCAGGTGCGTTACAAGGACGGGCGCGGGAAGTGGAGCGGTTATTCTGTGCCGACCCGCTTCAGAACGCTCGTATCGCACGGACTTCATGGCCAGGGATTGAAAGCGAGCTATCACAATGTTCCGGAATTTAATTCGCCGCTCGTTGTCACGACCAACAGCGGAATTCAATTTTTGTGGGGAACCGCCCGGCCGCATCGGCGCATCACGGCGGACGCCTTCGCTGCACGATGGGAAGGCTCCGTCCTGCCGGAGTTTACGGAACCCTATCAGTTTCAGTTCCAGTTTCATGGACGCGCCCGCGTGTGGGTCAATCAAGAGCTGGTCATCGATGAATGGGAGGGGTGCTCAATGAAGCAAACACGCCGGGGTTTTGTTCCCTTGATCGGCGGGCAGCTCGCCGCGCTGCGTGTCGACTACGTTGCTGACGCTGCGGGCGCCGAGGCGGTGCTGCGCTGGGAAAGTCCGCATCAGACGCGCGAAGTGATTCCCATGCTGAGGTTGTTTCCATTTTCCCCATGAGCCTGAAGATTTCACGCCGTCACATGTTGCGCACGAGCACGCTGGCGCTCGCCGGTTTGTGCGCGGCCTCGCGCCGCGTGCTGGCGGGCGGCATGAACATGGAAATGGACATGCAGCCGTCCGGTAACAGTCCGGCCCTGGCGCCATTTGTGGATGCATTGCGCATTCCCCCGGTGCTCAATCCCGTGATGCGTGGCAAGACCGCGCACTACACGATGACCATGCGCGCCGGCCTTTCGAAAGTGCATAGGGATTTGCCGGCGACCGTGGTTTGGGGATTTGACGGAATCTATCCCGGTCCGACGATCTGGGCGACGCGGGGACACCCTGTGGCAATTCGACATGTCAGCCGTCTTCCGGACATGCATCAGGACGGAATGGCGGCGATGGCAATGATGTATCCCTCGGTCCACCTGCATGGGGCACACGTGGCCCCCCAGCATGACGGACATCCCCGTGAGGCTATCTCGCCGGATGCGTTTCGTGATTTTCATTATCCCAATCAGCAACGGGCTGCGACCTTGCTGTACCATGATCATTCGCATGGCCAGACCGGCCTGCATGTGTATTACGGCATGGCTGGATGTTACTTGATCAAGGATCCGAACGAGGAAGCGTTGAACCTTCCCACGGGCGAGTTCGATATTCCGCTCATGATCCAGGACCGGGTTTTCAAAGCAGACGGGTCGTTTCATTACATGCTTGATGCCAGCACGCGTGAGACGGGTGTGCTGGGCGACACGATCCTCGTCAACGGCGTGGTGCAACCCTATTTGAAAGTCGCGCGCAGAAAATACCGGCTCCGCATCATCAATGCATCGAACGCGCGCGCGTATCAATTGCAACTCAGCACAGCCGAGCCGCTCATCCATATTGCGACGGACGGCGGATTGCTGCCGAAGCCGGCTCCGCAGGCGGTCATTGACTTGGCGCCATTCGAGCGCGTGGATGTGGTCGTCGATTTCGGCGCCTACACGCTCGGAACGCAGGTTGTCCTGAAAAACGGCGGAAGCGGCGCAGGCTCCCTCGGGTCGATCATGCGTTTCGATGTTGATATTCCCGCAGTGGACGACTCGACCGTTCCCGATTGCTTGTCTGCGTGGGAAGACCTGCCGGTTGATGCCCAGACACCGACGCGCGAGTTCGTGTTGAATCGAAAATCAAGTCCTGCCGGAACGGTTTGGACCATCAATGACGAACTGTATGAAATGAGCAATCCGCCCCTTGCCCAGGTAAAGCACGGCGCCCTGGAACGCTGGAGATTTCTGAATCCAACAAACCATCCGCACCCTGTCCATATTCACCTGATCCAGTTTCAAGTCCTCAACATCAATGGCGTGCCGCAGGATCCGGCGCGACACGGCTGGAAGGATGTCCTGGTCGCGCCCCCGGGAGGAGAAATAACTGTCGCGGCGCGGTTCAAGGGGTACACCGGGCGCTACTTGTTCCATTGCCACAATCTCGAGCACGAGGACCTCGGCATGATGGCAGATTACGAAATTGTTCCATGAAGATTGTGCTTCTACTCATCTCCGTGTTGCTGATCAGTCTCAGTCCCATGCGCGGTGATAACGCCGGCCCGTCAGCTCCCGTCATTCCATTCCTTCCTAAATCTGCCCTGCTTTGGGATGCCGTGGAAAAGTCGGTTGAGCTGGCAGCGATGACTAACATTGCCGGCTTCACGTTCTGGGCGACCAACGTCTCTGACGGCGACGTGACGATTCACTCCACTGAAACGTCCTGCGATTGCACTGTGGCGCAGGCGGCGAAGCTGTTGCCGTGGCGATTGGCGCCAGGTGAAGGCGGTTCCCTAAAGGTAAATCTCAACACGCGCGGGAGGTTCGGCCTGGTCACCAAAACAATTACGGTTCATTCGTCGCACGGTTCGCAGGTGCTGACCATTCACGCCCGAATTCCACTGACCCCGGCGCCAGCAAATGTCTCGGCCCGACAGCGCGACATGATGGCGGCGCTGCAGGATCGGCAGGTTGTCTTCCAGGGAAGTTGCGCCGCATGCCATGCATTGCCCGCCGCGGGCAAGACTGGAGAGGTGCTGTTCGTCAAAGCGTGCGGTATCTGCCACACCGCAGAGCATCGCGCCGAGATGGTTCCCGACCTTGCGGCGCTTCAAAGCAAAAAGGACGAAGAGTATTGGCGAAGTTGGGTTACTCACGGAAAACCGGGAAGTCTCATGCCCGCGTTTGCGATGGAGGAGGGCGGAATCCTCGACACCAACCAGATCGAATCGCTCGTTGGTTACCTTCTCAAGAAATACCCGGCGGGCTCCAAGGCGGCAGCGGAGTCTCTGGCCCATTGACTTAATTGCGCGTGAAAAAACCATCTTTCAACCGGGGCTTGCCACTCGTTCTGGCCGCTCTGCTGGCCATAACCGGTGGACTGCGAACCCTCGCAGATCATCCGCCTGACACCATTTTTCAAACCTTTGGGTACGTTCTTGATGCGGAGGGGAATCCTGTCGTGGGCGTGGATGTTGTCGGCGATGATTGGATTGGGGAAACCTACCCTTCAACAACGGACAGCAACGGCTATTACTCGGTAATATTTCCGGCCGAGGGGAATTACAGAATCCAGGTGAACTGCTCGCAGTTGCTGCAACAGGGTTATGCCTGTTTGCCTTATGAGGCCGTGAGCCCGGAAGCGGATCCTGTCCGGCACGACTTCATTGTCAGCGCCGCAACGCCGTTGCTGAGGATCACAAATGACGCGCTGCCGAAAGCTCACGTTGGCGCAGCCTACCATGCGCAATTGGGCGCCGCGGACGGACAACCACCCTACACGTGGCAGTTGACCCACGATTCACCGGCGTTGCCGCCTGGACTTTCGCTATCGGCCGGCGGGGTGATCTCCGGCAGCCCGACAACCAACAGCCTGTTTCCGATCAAAGTCCAGGTGAGCGATGCGAATTCCGTCATCACAAACAAGGTTCTGTTTATCACGGTGAACCGTCAGCCAACCCTTTTGCAGCCGATTTGGCGAACCAACCGATTCTCGATGCGCCTCTTTGCAGCGGCGGGTCAGAATTACACGATTCAAATGTCCACGAATCCGTCGACTGCCGGCTGGACTTCGTTGCTCGTGACGAACAATCCGAATTCGGGTTCTTACATTGTGTTCGACCCGCATGCGACGAACGCCAACCGTGTTTACCGCGTTGTAATTGGACCCGACTAGATGCAAGCCAACGAACCCAAATCGATGACGGCCCCTTTTAAGCGGCGTATCCTGCGGTGTTCGCAGTCGTCACGCCTCGCGTTGGTCCTTGTCATAGCCCTGGCCCCGGTTCCGCGCGTTGAAGCTGATGGAGACGCGCTGCATGTGTTGGGTTATGTCCGCGATCACCTCGGCAATTCGCTCGCTGGCATCAACGTCCTCGGCGACGATTACGTGGGACATGTGCAGGTATCCACCACTGACGAGAATGGTCATTTCGAAATTGAAGTTGAGCCCGAAGTCAACCTCCGCGTGCGGCCGAGTTGCGAGCAGTTGGCAACCCTTGGATTCGCTTGTCCACCGCCTGCAACGGTCACTGCCTCAGCAGATGATATCGAGGTTGAGTTCATTCTCCATCCCGCGGCAGCGCTTGAGGTGACGACTGCGACACTGCCGAAAGCGCACCCGGGAGTGGGCTACGCAACGCACCTGAGCGCCACGGGTGGAAGTCCGCCATACGCATGGCAGCTCTCGGCAAACTCCATCCTGCCAGACGGGCTTGTTCTTGCCTCGGATGGACGAATTTCCGGAATTCCGGGGAGCACGGGGAAATTCGAAATCAATGTCCAGGTGACGGATTCCGTTTCGGCGACCGGCAGCAGGGGAATCGAACTGATTGTGCAGGCGCGGCCGGTCCTTAGTGCGATATTTGGACCAGGCAACCTCTTTTCCGTACGGGTGACGGGCGCATCGAATCAGACCTATATCGTTCAGGTTTCGACCAACAGCGCACTTGATTCGTGGACCGCTCTTGCGGCGACCAATCATCCTGTCGCCGACTCATTTCTCGTTTCCGATCCACAATCAACTTCTGCATCGCGATTTTACCGCGTGCTGGCTGTGCCATGATTCGATTCAGGCTGCGATTGCGATTCGGCATTCTGCTGTTGCTGCTCGCTGCCGTATCCGGGCACGGCGCCACAAGCTTCGTCGTAGATCATCCTGTTGCGGATGCATTCCTTGCGAGCGGTTCAATTGACAACCCCGCGATCGGCGACCTCTCGAGCTTGAATTTTGGCGGAGCAGCTACCCTGGCGATTGCGTCAGGCGGGTCGCCGAAGGGGGAATTCAGCAGCGTAGTGAAGTTCAACTTTTCAGACGCAACCGCTGCCTTTGATTCAGTGCATGGAGCGGGAAACTGGGAAATCACTGCTGTGACGATCTCGCTTGCCAGCAACTTCGGAACTCCGGGGGCACAGCCGAACAATTCGATGTTCAATCCAGTTCACGCTGGCGGGATTGGAATAGATTGGCTGTCGCAGGACGCATGGGTTGAAGGTGTCGCCGGCAGCGGTGGATCCGCGGGTTTTCCCGCAACGACGCTCGTAAGCTTCAATTCAATTTCCTTCCTGTTTTCAGGTTCACACGAATCACTCGGCTCCTACCCGTACGATCCTCCTGGAAACAATGTGTATGTGGACTACCCGTTTGCCCTCGCGCCGGGTTTCCTGGCGGATATGACTGCTGGAGGCGACGTCTCCCTCTACTTATACGCAACGGATGATGAAGTGAGTTTTCTCTTTAACGCGCGCAGCTTTGCATCGAATCGCCCGCGACTCACCGTGACAGCGGCCCCGATACCAGAACCTTCTTCTGCAGCGCTCACAGTAATCATGATCATTTCTGTGTCCGCATGTTGCCCGCGGCGAACGGATCGGAGTCCGTGAGTATGCGAACGATTTTCCTGAGCTGGACGCTCACCACCCTCGCCCTTCTCGGCCTGGCTGAGCGCACCTCGTTTGCGGGAACGAAGATCCTCAATCCCATCGCGGACACCTTTCTTCGCGATCAATTCGCATCGGTCACGAACTTCGGTAATGTCTCTCCTTTGCTGGTCGGAATTGCGAAGGAGCCGTATTTCATTCAAAACCGGACGCTATTGAAGTTCGATTTCTCGGAAATTCCAACCAACGCGACCATTACGGGAGTGACGCTTGCCGTTGTGGTTACGCGCTCCAATACAGATCCTTCGAACTTCGATGTTAACCGGATGCTTGTAAGCTGGGCGGAGCTTGAGGCGACCTGGATCGAGCGGGAAAGCGGCGTGCCATGGGCATCGGAGGGGTGCGAACCGGGAACTGAGTACGTGTCGTCGCCCAGCGTCACGGCGGAAATTGACGGAACCTTGTTTAGCTCCGCCGGAATGATCGCTGATGTTCAAATGTGGGTGAAAGATCCGGGGACCAATTTCGGCTGGATCGTGATCGCTACGGGCGATCAGGTTGCCACCGGCAAAATGATCGGTTCGCGTGAATCCGAATTCGCTCCAACGCTTGCCGTGGATTTCATCGTATCATCGCCTTCGCCGCCACCGCCTCCACGGTTGTTCGGAATGAAAACTGACGGCGAAGGCTTGGGCTTCTCGTTTCATGCGGAACCGAACCAGCCGTATATCGTCGAATCCCGGGAATCCCTTGCGAGCGGCAGTTGGAACCTTCTTACGAACATTCCCGCGGAGCCTCTTGAGCGGGTGATCACGATCACCAACGCTCCATCGGCTTTCCAAGGCTTCTTTCGTGTTTATCTTCCAGGCCCCGTTAATTGATCCGTTGCGCCTGCAGCTGTCTTCTCGTTCTTCCTTCCCCGCATTGGTTAATTTCTTCGGACGCCGCGCTTTGCTTTCTCCCGCCTGTTTCTAAATGCGCACGCTGATGCGTGGGTTCCGACCTGTTGATCAATTCGAAACACGGATGACCGCGAAAACCGCGGCACCCGGACGCTCATGACCAATGATTCATGCCAGAGTCGCCTGCGATGATTACTCCTTGTGCCGGAAGCGCCGTTGCGCCCTGCGCCTGTTCTTAGCGGCTGAAACGTGCATCCACGAAAACGTTCATGCAGGGCGGCGGAATAATTCATGGATGAAAGAGCCGAGCCAGGAGCGGCCGGTACTGGCGGTGCTCAGGAGCGGGTGACGTTGAAAACCAAACTCAGCAGTGAATCCATCGACAAACCGGTGAACCCACAATGAAACCCATCCCATTTTTCCACCCGATAACATTCTCCTTTTCCCGGATGTTGTGTGCCGCAGCGGTGCTCGCGCTCGCCGGAGCGGCCGCGAACGTGCATGTAGCGGGCGCGCCCTACAACACGGATCCCAACATGCCTTACGCAGACGTGGATCTGAGCGTGAGACCCGGCGGCACGGTGACGTGGCTGGCCCACACAAACACCGATCCGCGCCTTCACGGAAAAGTCGGGCCGCTGCTGCCGTCCCATGCAATGGCAGTTCACAACACGCTGGTCTGGAAGACCAACGAGGACACGCCGAAGATGTTGATGTTTCATCGCCATTCGGGCTACACGGCAGACGAACTTGCCAATCCGGACGTCATCAACTTCATCATCCAGAACCCCAATCCCGGAGGCCCGGGAGCGGGCGGCGGCGATACGGCTCTTTCCAATCCTGGCAACCAGTTCAACTCCGCGTTGCGCCGATCCTTCAACCAGCTCTGTTACGGCGGCTACACGATCATTCATGACGTCAGCCAGTCAGTGCCCCAGCGCATCCGGGTTGATCAATACCTTGATCTTTGCCAGCTCTACGACTGGGGACATCCCGATGCGTACAAGTACGACACCGCGGATCCGAAATACGTGACGGCGGCCCTGAACAATCACGATGCCGAGCTGAATTTTGGGGCGACGAAGAACATGGGAGTATCACGCGGCCTTTACTACGACATGTACTGTCCGGGCTTCTGCACGCTCGAGGATGGGCGCCCGATCTTCCCCGGCGGCCATGACATGAACAGCCAGAACGGGAATTATCGAATCCAGATTTATGATCCAGACAATGAAATCTGGGTGCAACGCCCGATGTCCTGCATGCGCGCCCAGTACAACGCGGATCCCGAGGATCCCTATTCGGAGTTGTTCTTCTGGTCGAGAATTACGAACGGCCTTTCGGAACGCTCGATTTATTTCCCCATCGGTAACTCGATCAGCAATGACTGTAATCCGCACCTTTTGACGTCAATAACGGGCGTCGACTATTCCACAAACTATCCGGCGATCCGGTTGATGAATCCGGAACGGGGAACCGTGACGCATCCTGACCCGGTGCCGAGTGATATGCGCTATGCGCGCTGGTATCCTGGATGTGTCGCGTTGCCGGGCAACAAGGCGTTCATCTTCGGAGGATGGGACCGCGACGAGATTGCGATTCCTACTGGAACCGCTCCCAATTCGAGTTCCACGTGGTTGACCAACTTCTTCGCGAGCGAAACCTGGAGCAATAGCCTGCCTTGGAATTTCAAACTGGCTGGCTTTCTCTCCTCGGCCGCGGGCACGCCGGCAAACCAGGTGACCCAGCCGGTGCCCGAAGTCTACGACGGCAACACTGACACAACGATTGCACTGGAAAACGCGCGTCTGCTGCATCCCGCCTGGTATCCGAATTCCTGCGTCGTCCAGACGGGAACCAACGCGCACGATTGGAAGGTCCTGGTGAATTCCGGCATTCTCTTTGAGGACGCCGCCGAAGCCGGCGGTGAGCTCGGGAGCGCTTCGTCCGAACAGGCAGCGCGCCACACCTATCTCGTGGACGTCCAGGGTGCGATGGCCGATTCGGATCGGGAAACGCCGAATGTCCGTGAAGGCAAGTGGCTGAAGTATGTCGACACGGCGACAAACATCTTCGCGCCGTTCTCTGCCAATGCGGACATGATGGAACTCGATACGAACGGCATGGTGCTGTCGCATCGCCTGTATCACATCGGGGGACGCAACACCTCAAGCGCAGTCACAGCGAGCAGCATGTATCTGGAGATGGCGAGCCTGAGCAAGCCCCGCCTGCCCGGCGAGCCTCCGATCCCGATGCCCAAGTGGACAACGATTCCTGGTTCGCTCGTCGTGCGTGCCCGCCAGAATTACGCCACGCCAATGCCTGATGGAAAAATCTGCATCATCGGCGGAAACGGCACCGGGAATTCTGGAATGGAGGCATGGAGCATGCACGTTCAAATCCTGGATCCTGCGACAGGCCTGATCAGCACGATGGACAAGAGCCAGGTGCCGCGGGATGAGCACGGCATCATCCACCTCTGGCCCGATGGCCGGGTTTACATGGGTGGCCAGAACCGCAACGGCTTGACCCCTGCCGGCAATCCCTTCGCGCCCGCTGGCGACTCGGACCTGGGGGTTGCTTCGGCGCAGTTCTTCACGCCGCCCTACCTGTTTGATGCGAACACCAACGAGGCAGTGCGCCCAGTGATCACGGCTTATCCATCGCAGATCGACTACGGTATCAACTTCGACGTGACCGTGGATAACGCAGAGAGCATCGGGTCTGTGTGCATCATCCGAACAGGATCAATGTCGCACAGTCTCTGCACGGATCGGCGTTACATCAAACTGCCATTCACTCGCACTGGCGGCAACGTCCTCCGCGTCACGGCGCCCAAGCTGCCGGGAACCGCGATCGGCGGTTATTACATGCTCTTCGTCGTGAATGAAAACGGAACGCCATGTCATGCGAAGAAGGTTGTGGTCGGCTCGGCTGTCGCCTCAAGAGACTAGGAAGTTGGAAACGTGAGCAGCCGGGTCTCGCCAGACCCGGCTGCCGGAAGACGAGATAGAAGATGCGGAAACGTGAATGTATGTCCGGGTTCACCCTGATCGAGCTGCTGGTCGTGATTGCCATAATCGCCATCCTCGCTGCGATGCTTCTGCCAGCGCTCGCGCGGGCGAAGGGCAAGGCAAAAACCATTCAGTGCCTGAACCATTTCAAACAGATGGGGCTCTCCACTGAGATGTATGCGAACGACAACAACGGCCGGTTGCCCGGCGACCAGCACAGCCTGCCATCCTGGCTCGCGTCGCTGGCCGCTTACAACGGAACCAACATTTACCGATGCGCCCTCGAAAAGACGCGGCCCTACAGCTTCGCGGTGAATGACTTTCTGACACCGCGCCCCGCTGGCGCCCCGCATCTCAATTTTTCTCGCCAAACGTCGGTGCCAAGCCCGTCGGAGACGATGTGGATGGGCGAGTTGCTCGAGGAAAGCATCGGTCTCGACCACTTCCATTTTGCAGATTACCGGAACTCGCCGGTCCCGAACCACCCGGCGGGTGCGTACACCACGAACGGCTTCCGCATCCAGGTGGATGTGAAGCGCCATCTCGGCGGGGCCAATTACCTGCACCTTGACGGCCATGTGGAGACGCTCAAGTGGGAACACATGCCGCCGAAGCTGATGGCCCCTGGTTCCCGTTTCATAATGCCTGTTGGACGGCCGTAAGTATCAATTCCAGTCAGATCGTTATCAGAACCCTAATTGTTTCGAACCCAAATCCAATTGAATCCCTAAAACATAATGAAAAACCATCTCAAACCCCTTGGCTGTCTGAGCACGCTCCTGCTTGGGTTTCACCTTGGCACGGCGCAGGCGCAGGTGAATTTTTTGACGGCGGGCGCAGTGAGCACCAACACCGGCACAAAGCTGAAATTTGTGAACGGCACCAATTATGCGAGCAGCTCCGGATTTGTCCTGCCAATGAATTATCAGCGGTTCTCCAACCGCTATTTCACAAATTATTTCTATGGCACCACGAATCTCTGGTTGCAGGCGCTCTCGGCCAGGACTAACTCGGATGTCTCCGCCGCGCTCGGCTCCTACATCGCGTGCGAAATTGTGTCGGTGGATGGCCCTGAGGGCGGGGCGCTGACGTTCTGGGAACAGGGGGCCAAGTTTCCGACGTATCAATATGCCGTTGGCGCAACCTATGAGCCCGGAAAGAACAGGATCCTGTTGAGCAACATCCAGACGGGCGCGGGTCTTCCCGGGGGCGATCCGTTCGGCAGCATTCGCGGGCGGCGCTTCACCGTCAACAAGCGCGGCGAATATCTCGTCACCCTCGTGCTGCATGATACCTCAAGCAATCATCCGGAATTGATCGCGCCGATTCACGCGGCCTCTGATCCGTTGACAATCAAGCTGGTCGCTGATGTGAATCTGGCGCTGACGAGCGTGGCTGCCGGTGAGGACGTGCTTGCGTTGAGCTTCGCGCGGATGGGAATCACGAACCTGTTCGTCGAGGCCACGACCAACCTCGCGAACGGGTGGACGCCTGTCGCGGGGCCGTTCACGAACAGTCCGGAAGTGACGGCGCTGACCTTCACCAATCAGCCTGGCATGCCTGCGAGTTTTTACCGGCTGCGCGGAGTTGCACCATAAATTTTTCCGGAATCCACTCGTGAAGCGGTATCAAGCCGGAACAATCCTCAGCATTCTGGTCGCCTTCGTCCTGCACGGAGGCGGCCTGCCGCTGCAGGGTCAGCATATCCACCTGAGCGCCGGAGCCGAGAGCACGGCGCCCAATTCACGTCTGCGGCTGATCAATGCCGCATCGTACGACATCTTTTCAAACATCGGGGGAAACTCGCCTCCGACACCTGCGTGCTTCTTCATGAGCGATACAGATCCGCTGTATCCTGGATTGTACCAGGTGGAGGTTGGGTTTGCGGCGCTGCCGGGAACAATCTGGACGGGCGGGCCTGCGCCCAATGCCCCCGCCAGTGGGGCGTTTCTCGAGGCGGAGGTGACGCATGTGAGCGGACCGCCTGGCGGGGAAATCGCGTTCTGGGAGGAAAACGAGGAAGCGACTGAAACCACACGCCGGTTTCAGGTCCCCGTGGGGACGCACAGCCCGACCAATCGATTTAACATCAGCCAGGGATTTACCACGCCTGAGGGGCCTGACCCCTTCGGCCACATTCACGGGCGGCGGTTCACCGCGAACAAGGCCGGCCTGTACACCGTTGGATTCCGCCTGGTGGACACCTCGACAGCAGGTCCCGGAAACGGCCCGATTCATCAGCCTTCCGACCCAACCAACTACTTCTATTTCCAAGCCGGGGTTTTCATTAATTCGATGATGAAAACGAACGGCACGGTGATGGTCCAATACGGCGCGCGGAGTTTTCATAACTACTTTCTGGAAGCGTGCGACGGTCTTGGCAGCACAAACTGGATCTCCATCGCCACGAACATCACCACGCTGGGCCCCGACGGCGCCCATAGCGATCTTCACTATCTATCGGATACCAACGCGTCGGGACCTCAACGGTTTTACAGATTGACCGAAATTCCACAGTAATCACTCCACTTCTACATGAACACAAATCTTCGAATCAAAACAGGTTGGTTATGTCTCGCCGCGGCTGGCGCGATTGCCTGTGCCACCGTCCAGGCACAACCGATTTCATTTGATCATCTCAATGCTGGCGCGGCTGGTACGAGCCAGAACGATCCACTGGTTTGGGCTAATGGCGCAGCGTTCGTGGCGGAGTCCGGATATTACTATCCCATGACTTACGCCAGTTCGGGGCGATTCGCGGGCCATTTCAACAGTTCACCGACGCTCGTCGCACTCTCCGCGGGAACGCTTCCAGCTGGGTTGCCGCCAGCGTATGGATCCTTTATCCAGGTCCAACTCACGCTCCTCAGCGCCCCCACAGGCGGGTCCCTGGGTTTCTGGCTCACGGGCGACATGGTCCCGACATATCCGCTGAACGTGGGCCAGTCGACTCCGTTGATTGATTTAAGCAATCCGCTGACGGCTGGTGATCCGGGTGAGGACCCGGCGGGTCATATCCATGGCCGGCGATTCACAGCAACTCTGCCTGGCGACTATCTTGTGGGCCTTCAGTTATTTGATACTTCGCAGAACGGAGTTGGAGGCGGTCCCATCCACACGCCATCGGAAATGTTGCATGTGAATTTTCGAGCCGTCCCTGAGCCCGTCCCGCTGGCATTCCTGGGAATTGCGCTTGGTGGAACCGTGTTGCTTCAGATCCATCGCAAACGCGCGCGCCGCCTTTGATGAAATGAGCCGCGGACCTGGAAGCATCTCCACCCTGGTATGGGTGACGTGTGCGCTCGCGAGTCTCAGTGGACTTGCAGGTCTGGGCCATCAGATCATCTGGACAAGGCGTTTGGTCGACTTGCTGGGCGCCAGTTCATTCACGTTCTCACAAGTCCTCGGAGCGTTTTTCATTGGGCTTGCGACCGGTTCAGCGCTGGCGGCCCTCTTTTCCAAGCCGGTGCGTCATCGGTGGCGCTGGGTGGCTGGCGCGGAAATCAGCATCGCGCTGCTATCGATTCCAGTGCTGCTCACGCCCCAGTTTGCTGATGCTCTCTATAGGTCCCAGTCGAGTGCGTTGTGGAAGCATCTCGGACCGTTTTTATTTGTGATGCCGCCCGCAGCGGCGATGGGGCTGGTGATTCCATGGATGATGCGCGCCGTTGAAATGTTTTCCCCCACGGCAGGGCGTCAGGCGGTTTTGCTCTATGCCGCCAATACCCTGGGCGGTGTCGCAGGTGTCGCATCAGTGATGTTGTGGGCGTTGCCGGCCTGGGGTTTGACCGGGGCGGGCCTTGCATTTTGCGGATTGAATCTGCTGCTTGCTGCGGCTGCTCTGTTGATTTCACGGATGCCGTCGGAGACTGCTGCGACGTTGGAACATGTTCGGCCTGCGCCGATTTACCTCCGCGATATGCGGTCGAAATTCAGGATGGATCCTGCCGTCGCGTTTCTCGCCTTTGCCTCGGGATTCCTGGTGCTGTCTCTGGAAGTGGTGGTGCAGCACCAGTTCGCGCAGGTCACCATCAACTCACTCTTTTCCAACGCTACCGTGCTTGCCTGGGGTTTGCTGTCATTGGGCGCCGCCGCAGCGATTGTCCCGATTATTCAGAGGCGCACAAAGGATCCGAGGCGCAGATTTCAATACGTCATGATCGGCGCCGCCCTCGCGTGCGCACTCCAGCCCTTCGTATTCACTTGGCTGCGTGGCGGCGTTGATATTCTTGCCTATGAGCTTCAACCCGCCGCCTATCTGCGGGAGATAGGAATGCTTGCGATGCTCTCTTTGTGCCCGACGTTTCTGGTTGCGGGCCTGCTGTTTCCGCTCCTGCTGGCGCACGTGGGAGCAGGCCGCGGTTCGGTTGCTCTATTGCTGGCCTGCAACGGATTTGGCGGGTGGTGCGGGGCTGAAGCCGCGCATTGGCTGATCGCTCCTTCTTTCGGTCTCTGGCAGAGCGTCGTTGTAATCGGCGCTGGTTATGCCTTGATTTCGCTGATGAGACCAGTGGGTCGCACGCTTGAATCCATTGCGCGTCCTCAGGTTCAAGGAGCATTCGCCAGTGACGGGGTCCACGCGCAGTTTCGCCGCTGGCCAGTATTGGGCGCGATCATGGTCACGGCCTTCCTTGTGGCAGGGCAGTTGCCGCAGGTTTCCGTCAATCCCACTGAACGGCTTGCCGAAGTGAGCGTCGGCCGCGAAGGAGTTGTAGCAACTGTGGAATGCGGACCGGGCGATTGGCGAATGATCTTTAATAACAGCTATACTCTTGGCGGATCGAAAGCCCGCGTGAACCAGGAACGGCAGTCGTTGCTTCCCCTGTTGTTGCACGGAAAGGCAAGGTCTGTCGGGCTGCTGGGCGTCGCGACAGGAGGTACTTTGTCGGGCGCAGCTCTCTCTGGCGTCGTTGAACGAATCGACGCCGCGGAGCTGTCGCCGTTGGTGATTGAACAAGCGAGAACGCACTTTGCCGGCTACAGCCGTGGTGTCTTCGATGATTCCCGCGTTCGTGTCATTTCAGAGGACGCACGATGGATGGCCGCCACGCACCAGGGCGCTTACGATGTTGTGATTGGGGATCTGTTTCTCCCGTGGCGGACTGGCGAGGGGCGGTTGTTCAGCCTTGAACAGTTTCGCGCTGTGCGCGACTCACTCAAGCCGGGCGGGCTGTATTGCCAATGGCTTCCGATGTTCCAGTTGACTCGACCCCAGTTTGAGGCGATCGCGAGAACGTTTCAGCAGGTTTTCCCCGATGCCTGGCTGGTGCGTGGAGATTTCTACGCGGAGCTTCCAATTGTCGGATTGATGGGCGGACGATTGATTTCCGAGGTTGACTGGGCTGCCGTGAGCGAAGGTTGCGAGGAACTGCGAAAGACAGGCTTGGTCGCGGACCCACTGATGCGCCATGAAGAGGGCGTTGCCATGATGATGATTGGACCTCTTCCAAGCCTGTCACCCGGCCCCGTCAATACCCTTGCCAATGCGTGGCTCGAATGGAATGCAGGAAAGGTGATCATCGGGCTGCAGGAACCGTGGTTTGTCGGCGTGCCCCACGGTGAATTTATCCGCGCTGTCCACCAGGCAGGCGCCGCATACGTGCCTGAACCGTTGCGCGGAGCTCACGATGCCGGACAGTTTTTTCTGACGCTCGAAATTGCATTGAAAGTCAGGGCTCCCGTTCTTCCCGCATTGATCGATCAGGCCGTTGTCCGCCTGCCTGAGAGTCTGCGATCCGATGCGGATGCCGACTGGCAACAATGGCCGATGCGCGTAAAGCCGGAAGTGTTTCAATCCAGGCGGTTCAGTTCGACGGAACTTGGTGGAGTGATGTAATCGATGTGTGCTGCGATCATCCGTAGCGCAGAATCCAAGTCTGCGGAAGCGTGGCGTAGATCCCGTCCTCAGCCGCCTGCTGCGGCGGGCAGGACAGGTTTGGAAACCTTGCGCTACGGGTTGCCATTTCTCCCGGTTGTGGCAGTGTATGGGCCGACCACATTATGAACAAACCGAAGATTATTGCCTATTTGAAGCCGTCCTGCGGCTGGAGCCAGGGCGTGCGCGCGATCATGCGCAAGTACGATCTGCCATTTGAGGACCGCGACATCATCAACGATCCTTTGCAGCGCCAGGAGATGATTGAGAAGAGCGGCCAGATGCTGAGCCCATGCGTGGAGGTGAATGGACACATGTTGCCCGACATCAGTGGCGACGAGGTTGAAGCCTACCTGCTGGCAAATAATCTGGTGCAGCCCGTGAATCGCACTGCCGATTCGCCGACGAATCAGCCCTGCGCGCATGAAATGCCCGGCGGCGCGCCCGTTAATTTTCATCGCTGATCTCCGATCCACATTTCAAGAGCGCGAAAGCTGCGAGGCTTTCGCGCTCTTGCGTACGCAGGACGTGCATGTCGGATCGGCAGCCGGAGGAGAGGGCAGGGGAGAGGAGGAGCGTTTGAGCTTGGGAACGAAGTCACGCTATAGAACGAATCAGCGCACCCTCTCTCCCAGCCCTTCTCCCGCTCCTGCGTCGCAGGCGAGGGGAGAAAATCAGTCTGAAAACGAGCGCCCTGGTTTGCGTGTAAAGCCCGATTCAACTCCCTCTCTTCCGCTCCGAGCGGAGGAGAGGGCGGGGGGAGAGGAGGGCACGCTATAGAACGAATTAGCGCACCCTCTCTCCCAGCCCCTCTCCCGCTCCTGCGTCGCAGGCGAGGGGAGAAAATCAGTCTGAAAACGAGCGCCCTGATTTGGGTGTAAAGCCCCATTCAACTCCCTCTCTTCCGCTCCGAGCGGAGGAGAGGGCGAGGGGAGAGGAGGAGCGTTTGAACCTGGGAACGAAGTCACGCTGTAGAACGAATCAGCGCACCCTCTCCCCCGGCCCCTTATAGCTGTTCCGAAAGTTATTCAATATCGGCGAGGAAGCCTTTGGATCAGCTCGCCGCAGCCGATGTGAACAACTTTCGCGCCGGGAAATTTCCGAGTTGTGAACAAGATGGATTTTTTCTTCAACAGAAGCGCCA